>JALYUA010000080.1 GCA_030854005.1 Acidobacteriota bacterium | reverse complement strand
GAGCAGGGCGCACGTGCCGGCCGCGATGACCCAGCCGCGGCCGGACGGGCCGTCCCGCGCCAGCGCGCGCGCGGCGAGCGCGGCGGCCGGAGGGAACGCGGGAAAGAGATACGGCGAGAGCTTGCTGTGTGACACCGAGAAGAAGACAAACACCACCGCGAACCAGATGAGGAAGAAGAGAGCTTCCTTCTGGTCGCGGCGGATCGGAGCGAGGCCCCGGAAGAAGAACGCGAGGCCGGGCAGGAATCCCGCCACGAGGACGAGAACGAAATAGTAGATCGGCCCCGGGCGATTGGAGACCGGGGTCGCGAACCGCTGGAAGTGCTCGTGGACAAAGAAGAATTGCAGGAAGCCGGGATTGCGATGCTCCGCCAGCCACAGCCACGGAGCGGCCAGGAGGAGGAAGACGGGAACCGCGGGACCGAGAATCAGAGACGTCAGGTCGCGCGCGCGCCGTGTCGCGAGACACCAGAAAAACAGGATCCCGCCCGGGAGGACGAGTCCCACGAGCCCTTTCGAGAGGAAGGCCCCGGCCGCGAAGGCTCCGGTCAGCGCGGAGAGGGCGAGCGCCGCGCGGCGGCGATTTTCGCGGGCGCGCAGGGTCTCGTAACCCGCGAGAAGCGTCCCGGTAAAGAAGAGGGTCAGCACCCCGTCCGTCAGGTTCAGCCGGGAGAAGGTGAACGCGAGCGGCGACATCAGAAAAAAGACCGCCGCGAAGAGTCCCTGGCGCGCCCCCCACATGCGCCGGACGCCCCAGAAAAGAAGGAGCGTGGTCCCGAGGCCCGCGAGCCGGGTGGGCAGCCGCGCGGCGAAGGGCGTCTCTCCGAGCACCGCGAACGCGCCGGCGTTGGCCCAGTAGAGCATCGGGGGCTTCTCGAAGTAGGGCACCCCGTTCAAGCGAGGCACCACGAAGTCGCCGGTCGCCAGCATCTCGCGCGGGATCTCGGCGTAACGCGGCTCGTCCGGCTCCGCCAGCCAGGACCCCGGAGGTTCGAGCCAGACCGCGGCGACCAGAAGGAGAAGCGAAGCCAGAAGGAGACGACGACCCGGCTCGCGCATCGCCGAGGAGTGTAATCGCGGCCGTTGCGTCCCTGGCCCTTCGAGGGGTGCCTGCTGCCTTCAGTTGCCCCTGAACCGCAGCGCGGCGAGGGCCGAGAGCGGCCGCGACCTGATAACATCGCGCCCGTTTTGGCACCCGAAACGGCAACCCGGTGGGCCCTCGTTCTCGGCGCTTCGTCCGGCTTCGGCGAGGCGTGCTCGCTCGCGCTCGCGCGCGCCGGCTGGAACGTGTTCGGGGTGCACCTCGACCGAAAGGCGACCCAGGCGAACGCGGATCGGATCGTCGCCGAGATCTCCGGCCTCGGCCGGAAAGCGGAATTCTTCAACGTGAACGCGGCGGACGATGAGAAGCGCGCCGAGGTGATCGCCGCGATTTCCGCGGCCTGCGGACAGGCGCCCGCCGAGTCGCGAGTCGGCGTGCTCCTGCACTCCCTGGCCTTCGGGACGCTGAAACCGTTCGTCGCGCCCGAGCGCGGCGGATCCATCTCCAAGGCGCAGCTCGAGATGACCTCGGACGTCATGGCCCATTCGCTCGTCTACTGGACGCAGGACCTGCTCTACGCCGACCTGCTTTCACCCGGCAGCCGGGTCTTCGCGATGACCTCCGCGGGCGATCACATCGTGTGGCCGTCTTACGGCGCGGTGTCGGCGGCCAAAGCGGCGCTCGAGTCCCACGTGCGGCAGCTCGCCGTCGAGCTCGCGCCTCGAGGGGTCGCGGTCAACGCCCTTCGCGCGGGCGTCACGGACACCCCCGCCCTGCGGAAGATTCCCGGAAACGAGGAGATGATCGAGCGGGTCGGCCGCATGCATCCCGCCGGACGGCTCACCCGCCCCGAGGACGTGGCGGGCGCGCTCGTCGCGCTGTGTTCCCCGGGCGCCGGTTGGATCAGCGGGAACGTCATCGGCGTCGACGGAGCCGAGGACGTGGCGGGCGGGCGTTGACCCCGGGATCTCCTCGAGTTTGAGCGGTCCTCCGAGCGCCTCTCCGGCGGGCTCCGCTTTCGACTTCGTCACCGAGAAGGCGGGCATCCGCGAGCTGCGCCTGCGGTCGAACGGCCTCCGCGTCCTCCTGCTCGAAAACGCGGTCGCTCCCGTGGTGACCTTCGCGATCGTCTACCACGTCGGGAGCCGGAACGAAGCCGTCGGACATACCGGCTCGACGCACCTCCTCGAGCATCTGATGTTCAAAGGGACCCCCGAGTACAGCCGGGAGAAGGGCACGGCGATCGCCGCGGTGCTCGAAGCGATGGGCGCGCGATTCAACGCGACGACCTGGTTCGACCGCACCAACTACTACGAGACGATTCCGTCGGATCAGCTGGAGACCGCGGTGCGCCTCGAAGCGTCGCGAATGCGGGGAGCGCTCCTGCGCGACGAGGATCGCGCGCCGGAGATGACCGTCGTGCGCAACGAGTTCGAGCGAGGGGAGAACTCGCCGTTCCAGGTCCTGTACAAGGACACCTTCGCGGTCGCGTTCCGCGAACATCCGTACCACCATCCGACGATCGGCTGGCGCAGCGACATCGAAGGCGTCACGACCGCGCGCCTGAAGGAGTTCTACGACGTCTTCTACCATCCGAACAACGCGACGGCGATGCTGATTGGCGACTTCACCGAAGCCGACGCGCTCGCGGTCGTGGAGCGGCATTTCGGCCCGCTCCCTCCTTCTCCCGCGCCCATCCCGCGCGTGTACACGGTCGAGCCGCCCCAGGAAGGCGAACGGCGGTTCATCGTGCGAAGGGCGGGTCAGGTGGCCTGGTGCGCTCTGTCCTGGCGCACCGTCGAGGCCGTGCACGCGGACACTCACGCCCTGGCCGTTCTCGGAAACGTCCTCGGCGGCGGGCTCACGTCGCGCCTGTACCAGGCTCTCGTCGAGAAGAGCCTCGCGCTTTCCGTGACCGTGGTCCCCTGGCAGCTGAGGGATCCGGCGTTGTTTTCCGTGTTCGCGCCCGCGCGGCCCGGCGTCGAGCCCGCCGCGGTCGAGGCGGTCATCCGCGACGAGGCCGCCCGGGTCGGGCGGGACGGCGTCACCGAGGCGGAAGTCGAGAAGGCCCGCGTCCAGATCGAGGCGGAGGTCATCTTCGACCGGGACTCGACGGATCAGATCGCCGCATCGCTCTCCGAGGCGATCGCGGTCGCCGACTGGCAGTGGTACGCGCGCTATCCGGTCGCCATCCGCGCCGTCACGCGGGAAGACGTCCAGCGTGTGGCCGCGGCGTATTTTAAGGACGACGGGCTGACGGTCGGGACGTTTCTTCCGAAACCCACGGGCGCCGTGCCGGGCGCTGAAGAAGATGAAAAAGGCGAAGAAGCCGCGGAAGACGAGGAATGACGCGGCAGGGCTTTGCCGAGCAGGTCCATCGCCGGGAACTGTCCAACGGGGCAGAGCTTCTCGTGCTCGAGAACCATTTCAATCCGACACTTGCCCTTTCCGGCTCCCTCTACGGCGGTCCGCTCTACGCCCCGCCGGACCGGCGCACGATCGCGTCGATGACCGCCGGCGAGCTCACGAAGGGAACGGAGCGCCGAAGCAAGCTCGAGATCGCGGAAGACCTCGAAAGCCGCGGGGCGTCGCTGTCCTTCTCCGCCGACTCCTCGGACCCGGTGGGGACGGACATCGCGGCGGCGGCTCTTTCGCGGGACGCGGACCTGCTCCTCGACCGGCTGGTGGAGATCCTCCGCTCGCCCTCCTTCCCCGAGGAGGAGCTCGAGAAGGAGAAGAAGCGGCTGGTCGGGTCGATCCGGCAGCAGCAGGACCAGACCTCCGCCCGCGCGCAGGACGCCGCGGCGCGACGCATCTATCCTCCCGGCCATCCCTTTCACCGCCGCACCGGCGAGGAGCGGATCGCGAGGCTCGAGTCGCTCACGCGATCGGACCTGCAGACCTTCTACGACGCGCGATACGCCGCGGGCACCCTCCGGCTCGTGGTGGTGGGCGACGTGGACGCCGGCGCGATCCTCGACGGCCTCGAGCGGCGGCTCGCGGACTGGAGGCGTGGCGCTCCTCCGGAGATCCCGCCGGTGGCCGTGCCCGAGCCGGTGCCGGTGTCCGAGACCATCGAGATGCCGGACAAGGCCAACGCCGACGTGGTGCTCGCGACCCCCGCGGCCCTGACGCGGCCGGATCCGTCCTACCTCGCCTGCGTCCTCGCCAACTCGGCGCTCGGGCAGTCCTCGCTCACCTCTCGTCTCGGCGTCCGCGTGCGCGACACGGAGGGGCTGACGTACGGTATCCACTCGAGCTTCCACGCGACGCACGTGCCGGGCCCCTTCCTGGTGACCGTGACGGTGAAGCCCGAGAGCCGCGACGCGGCGGTCGCCTCCACTCTGGACGAGATCGGCCGCTTCGTGCGCGACGGCCTGACCCCGCGAGAGCTCGCCGACGAGAAGAGCTCGCGGATCGGGAAGTTCAAGGTCGACCTCGCCTCCAACGCCGGCATCGCCCAGGCGGTCGACACGGCGCTCTACTACGGCCTCGGCCTCGATTACCTCGACCGCTTCGGGAGTCTCGTCTCCGCCGTCACGAAAGAGGAGGCCGACGCGGCCTTCGCCCGCATGGTCAAGCCTGACGCATTCACGATCGTCTCGGCGGGAACGTTTGAGAAGGCAGTTAAGAGTTGAGAGTGAAAAGCTAAGAGTTAAGAGTTCAATCCTCGAATGGGAGTCGTCCCGGCTTCCGTCTCCCGACTCTCAACTCTCAACTCCACCTTCAACTTCCTATGACAGAATCCGGCCAGACAGGAGGCTCCCATTCCTCGCAGACCTCAATATCGCAAGCCCATCCGTCGCCGGCCCGGTGAGGCCGCGCCGACGCATCGCGTCTGGTTGTCCCCGGAGGCTCCGGTCGCGGAAGGAGCCGCGGGGGACGGGCGGACCTACTATCGCGCCCGTCTCGACTCCGAGCCGTCCCCCGAATGGATGCGGGCGTACCGGGCCGGGATGCTCGGCCTGATGCCAGAGGACCGCGACGCCGTGCTTCGCATGGAATTCCAGGGAGACAGCGTGCGGTTCTCCGCGAGCGAGGGTGAGGTCGGCAAGATGCGGAAGGTGCTGGAGCGCCGCCTGGATGCCGTCAACTCGATCCTCTCGGGCGGCCGCGGCGGAAGCGCGCCGCAGGGTTAGCTTTCAGCTCTCAGCTCTCAGCTCTCAGCTTTGAGCTGTCAGCTGAACTGACGCTCCGGAACCTTTCGGCGGGGAATCGTCTCGATTCGGTCAGCGGCTTCCTGAATCCCTGAGTGGCCGATGGCTGACAGCTGACAGCTGACAGCTTCCTCACGCCTTCTTCCTCGCGGTGCCGTCCATCGGAGTCTCACGCGGCGCCTCCGGCGTGGCCGGCGCTTCCCACTCGAGCTTGCGGTAGTCGAACTGAGCCTCGTCCCTCGCGTTGAATTTGACGATCTCGAAATACGGGGAGAGGTCGAAGTCGCGCGGGACGCAGAGCGTCGGGTGCCGCGCCCTCAGGAGTCCGCTGTAGGCCCTCCGGGTCGGGCGGCCGAGGATCTGCTGGCGGAGGCGCTCTCCCGGGGTGTTCGCGGGCCGCCGCACCTGCTGCGGCAGGATCGGATACTGGACGCGGGCGAATGCCTCCGCGAGAAGCGTCGAGCAGATCGTCTCGGTCGCCACACCGCTGCCGAAATGCAGAGCGTCTTCCTGCAGCCGCGGCGGGATGAGATGGAACGGCAGGAGGTACCGGGTCAGGTCCAGGAAGTTGCGGCGGTCGTACTGGTGCCCGACGCGGGAGAGGACGTGATCGAAGATCGTCTCGAGGTCTTCCGCACGGATGCGCATCGGACGGCAGATACGGATGTTCAGGTGGATGTACTTGATCAACGGGGAAACGACGACGCCCTCGGCGACGAGCGCTTCCACCACGAGGTGCTTCGCCTCCCGGCCGAAACGCCGCTGCATCCGCCCGCGCGTCTCCGTGTCGCGCCGGAGCAGCGCGTCGCCGATGTAGAGCGCGCTGTGAGACCAGGAAGACTGCGTCAGGTACTTGACCGCCGAAGAGACCCGCTGATCTCCGTCGACCAGCAGCACGTCGCCCGGCGCGATGGTCGCCTTCAGCTTGACGGGGTCGTTGTAGACGAACCGCCGATAGCTGCGGCGCTGCCGCGTGATCTCCGCCACGAACCAGTCTGCGAGGAAGCGGCGGGGAGAGCGCATGGTCCTATTGTGAGGGAAAGGCGGAGCCTGGCTCTCAGCTATCAGCTGTCAGCCGTCAGCCAGGCACCCCCGGGGAGCCGGTTCTTCAGGACCCGACGGCCCCCTTCTGAAACGAAAACCGGGACGATCGCAAAGCGCTTCAATCGTCGTGTCTGAGAGCTGACAGCTGAGAGCTGACAGCTTCTTACCTTTTCATCAGATACGCGGATTCCTGCAGGCGGGCGCCCGCGGCGTCGGCGACGGCAAAGCGCGAGGGGGTGAACTTCTTAGAGCCGCCGACGATCCCGTAGGAGCCATTCCAGAGGGCGGCCCCGGCGTATTCGCCCTTCTTGTTGATGACGTAGTAGTTCAGCTGGAAATCGGGACGGCCGCTCTTGTCGCGGTAGTACTTCGAGGCGTTCACGACCCGCTCGAGCGTCGCGAGCGCCGCGTCCTGCGGGGACTTGCCCTGCCGCATCAGCTCGACGACCGTGTGCGAGCCGCAGAGCCGGATGTTGCCCTCGCCCCACCCGGTCGACCCGCAGGCGCCCACCTCGCCGTCGACGTAGAGCCCGGCGCCGATGACCGGGGAGTCGCCCAGGCGGCCGGGAAGCTTGAAGAAGAGTCCCGAGGTGGTCGTCGTTCCGACCAGGTCTCCCGATGCCGTCACGGCGTTGCAGTTGATCGTGCCCTGCGGGCGGAAATCCTCCACCCCGAACTTCTCGATGTACCAGCGGATGTCGGGGTCCTTCTGCTCCTCGTCGCCACGCTCCATCCAGTCGTCGATGCCAGAGAGTTTCTCCTTCCAGTAGAGCCAGATCTTCCGCGAGCGCTCCGTCAGCAGGTTCTGCTCGGGCACTCCGTGGGCGCGGGCGAACTTCAGGGCGCCTTCGCCCACGAGAAACGCCCGGTTGGTCTGGTCCATCACGAGGCGCGCGACCCGAGAGGGATTCTTGATGCGTTCGAGAGCTCCCACGGCGCCCGACTTCATGGTGCGGCCGTCCATCACGGAGGCGTCGAGCTGAACGACGCCTTCCTCGTTCGGAATGCCGCCGAATCCGACCGTGACGTCGTTCGGATCGTCCTCCACGATGTTGACGCCCGAGATCACGGCGTCGAGAGGATCGCTTCCGGACGCGATCATCTCGTACGCCTTTCGCACCGCTTCGAGGCCGTTGCCCGACGAGACGACCACCGGACGCGAAGCCGCCCGCCCCGCAGCCGGCGGCGGGGAGCTCTTGATCTGGGAGGCAATCGGCAGAAGGGCTGCACCCTTCAACAGGTCGCGCCGGGTCGTTCCGCTCATGATTTCTCCTTGGCTTACGGTTTCGCAGGACCGCGCCGCGAGGCGGGCGGCTATTCGTCGGGGAGCTCGGGCTCCTCCTGGATCTCGCGCTTCGTGCCGGGCGCCATGAGATCCATCAGAAGCTCCGGAAGGGTCTCGGCGAACTGGCTGCGTGGCATGACCGTCGTGACGCCGGCGGCTTCCGCGCGCCGGGCGAGCTCGCGATCGACGTGAGAAAGAAAACCGACGACCGGCAGAGCTCCGTCGGGGCCGCTCGTCCTCATCAGGGCGACCGCGTCGACCGCTCCGTCGGACAGCTCCACGAGAGCGGCCACGGTCCCGGGTTCGCGGCAGGCGGCGGCGAGGCCGGCGGCGTCCGTGAAGCGGACCGGAACGTTCAGATGCCGGGCCGTCGCGTCGATTTTGGACCGGAAGAAGAGGTCCTCCACGGAGGCAACCACGGACTTGGACATGGCGCGGATTGTATGACGAGGGGGAGGGCGCCGGGTGCCGGGCGAGAGGCGCCGTGCCTCAGAACATCTTCACCAGATCGACGGTAAACCGGTTCAGCCACGTCGTGCGATCGAGTCGCTGCTGGAAAACGGCCGCGCCCTGCACGAAGACTCGCGGGGCCACCGTGATCGCGAGCGCGAAACGGTGGCCTCGGTACCAGCTGTGGAACCACCAGTCGTCGGTGTTGTAAGCGCCGACGACCGCGTCTCTTTGAACGTACTGATAGGTGTAGAAACCGCGCAGCCGCCCCGGCGTCCCGACGTCGCCCGCCGTGATGCTGGCCTCGAAGGCCTTGTCGTCGCCCCGCGCCTCCGCTCGCGAACCGAAGTTCTTGAGGCCGTCCACGGAAACGGTCACGGGGACCGCGCCCACCGGAAATCGCACGCGCACGATGGCGTCGCCGATCCGGAACCGGGAGACGAACGCCGGGCTTGCTCCGGAGAGCACGCGCGAGTAGTTCTGCCGGATGTACGCCGGGCGAAGGCGGTCCGGCTCGAAGCTCCAGAACGAGCCCGCGGCTTCGATCGCGAACGTCGTCGGGTCTCCCCGGCGCCAGACGAACTGCCCCGCTTCGATCCGCGTGCGGTCTCCCTCGCGCTGCGGGCCGCGAAAGGCGCCGGCGGCGAGCGTGAGCCCTTCCACCGGGAGTTGCCAGGCGGCCGCCGCGCCGAGCGACTGGACGTCGCGGTCCCAGAGCATTTCGGTCGCCACGAGCGGCATTCCGAAGCTGCCGAGCCGGATGTTCAGCGGCCCCGGCCTCGCCTCTACGAACCAGCGCTCGAGGGTCGATCCGGTCGTCCGGTAGTTGTCGAAGTTTCTCGCGTTGTCGGGATTCTGATCGGTTCCGAGGTCGCCGATCGCGCGAGCTCCGATCTTGAACCGGTCCGAGACGATCAGATCGAGCTCGGATCGAAGCTCGAACCGCGCGCGGTGGATGTCGGGCCGGAACACGAGCTTCTCGATCCGGTCGTACCTTGCCAGGAAGTCCCATTGGAAATCGAGGTGCGGCTTCTGCCGCTCCTGGAAGTATTCGGTCTCTGCCTGCGCGCGGGCGAGGCGCGGGGCCATCAGGGAGAGCAGGAGAGCCGAAAGAAAAATCCGCCCGCACGGGAGCCGCACCGCCAGCACCGCGCGGGCGACCGCGCCGGTCCGGCCGCGTCGGGGCTTCGGGGCGCCCTGTTGAAGCGTCAGGCGGCCGCCGCCGTGACGGATGTCAGCGCCTCGTAGAGGTCGTTCACCGTCTGATAGCGGTCGTTGGGGTTCTTCTGCATGCAGACGAGGATGATGGCGGCGATCCGGGGGTCGATGCGCGGGTTCTTCGACTGCGGCGCGGGAGGCTTCTCCTGGACGTGCTTCAGCACGACCGCGATCGGGGTGTCGCCTTCGAAGGGAAGCGTCCCTGTGAAGATCTCGTAGAGCACCACGCCCGTCGAATAGATGTCGGAGCGGAAGTCGAGGACGAGGCCTCTCGCCTGCTCCGGGGACATGTAATCGGGGGTCCCGACGACGGTGCCGGTCGCCGTCATTCCCCGCTCCTGGGTGAGGCGGGCGATCCCGAAATCCATGATCTTCAGCCCGCCCGTCGGCTCGATGATGATGTTCTGCGGCTTGATGTCGCGGTGGATCACCCCGACTTCGTGAGCGGCCGCCAGGCCCGCGCACATCTGCTTCGCGATCCGGAGGGCGACCGGCGTCGGCAGCAGCTGGTCCTGCTCAACCAGGTGCTTCAGCGTGATGCCCTTAACGAATTCCATCGAGAGATATCGAACGCCACCCGTCTCCCCGAGGTCGTGGGTGCGGAGGATGTTCGGATGCGTGATCTTGCGCGCGAGGCGGATCTCCGACTTGAAGCGGTCGAGGAGGGTCGGGTCGGCGGAAAGCGCTTCGCTGCGGAGCGTCTTGATGGCGACGAGGTCCTCGAGATCGCGGTCGAGCGCCTTGTAGACGATCCCCATTCCGCCCTTCCCCAGCACCGACTGGATCTCGTAGCGCGACGCGAAGAGTGTCCCCACCTGGGGCTCCGCCGAGCGCCCGCCGGACGTGCCCCCCGCCAGCACTTCCGCCGGCATCCGCAGAGCGGCGGAGGCGGACAGGGTCACCGCCTCGTCCCCCAGGTTGAGCGTGAGCGCCGCGAGGTACTTCTCGAGCGCCTCTTTTTCCTTGAGCTCTTCGATCATCGCGCGAAACGACCGCGCCAGGATTCCGATCTCGTCCTTCGATTCGATGGGAAGATCCGGCGTCTCCAGATTTCCGACGCGGACTTCTTCCGTGGCCCGGAGAAGCCGCGCGAGAGGTCCCGTGATGCGGCGCGCCAGGAAGAACGACAGGAGAAAGGCGATCAGGAGGGCCGCGAGCCCGACGTAGACCTGCGTGTTCTGGATGGTTCGGAACGCCGCGAGCTCTTTTTCGCGGCTCCGGAGGGCGACTGCGGACCCGACCAGCGCATCGGTCGAGGACCGCAGCGGAACGAAGTAGGCGAGATAGGTCTCTCCGGCCAGATCGAGAGGCAGGGGACCGATCGTCCGCCCCTGGCGAAGCACCGCCGCCACGAGGTCCGGACGCCGGCGGACGGCGTCGAGGACGCTGACGCTGCGGTTCTGAAGGGTCGACGCCGCCAGCGCGGGCCGCCCGGTCTCCTTCGGCTTTGCCTCGTCCGCGAGAAAGACGACCTCGGCGTTCATCAGCGACTTGAAGGCGATCGCGACCTCGTCGTTGATCTGAAACGCGGCGGCGATCACGCCGACGATGCGGGTGCCGCCCTCGAGGACCGGCGCCGCGACCACGTTGTAGAGCTTTCCTCCCGAGAGCCAGATCCCCGACGTCTTTTCCCCTTCGAGCGCCGCGGCGATCGTCGGCACGCGCGAGAGATCCGCCGAGTAGGGCAGCGGTTTGTCCGTGCGGAGGAACGCGGTTCCCTGCGGGTTGACGGCCACGAG
The DNA here is from genome assembly GCA_030854005.1 of Acidobacteriota bacterium. Lineage (GTDB taxonomy): Bacteria > Acidobacteriota > Thermoanaerobaculia > UBA5066 > Gp7-AA6 > JALYUA01. The sequence goes on along the minus strand of JALYUA010000080.1, from coordinate 1,150 downwards.
GAAATCCGCGCGCGTGCCCGAAGCCTGCTCGTTTTTCAGCGTGTCGAACGCCGTGGCCGGGTCGACATCGCTCGTCATCATGGAGATGATGCCGGCGTTGTTGACGACGACGGCGAGCGCGCGATGCAGGCCGGCATAGCGGGTCTGCTCGAACGACTCCCACGCGGGACCCGCCTTTTTCAGGTCCTCCGCGATCTTGGCGTCGGCGATGCGGCGCGCCCGGTATGTCGAGATCGCAATCGCGCCCCCGACCGAGATCAGGATCAGGAGCGCGGCGCCGGCGAAGATCTTGAGCGAAAGGGAAAACCGGGGAGGCCTGGGAGGAGGGAGCTTCAGGCCGCGGATGGGGATCCGCGTCCCGGTCCCCGCGGTCATCGAGGTCGCGGGATCAATAACGCTCATCGTCCGAGGCCGCGGCGGGCGGGTAATCCTTGCCGTACTTGTTCTTGTGGGGCTGCGCCTTGAAAGCCGAAGCGTCGAGACGCAACGCCACGGCAGGGGTCTCGGCTCTCGCGCGCACGGTGACGGGGACCTGGCCCTCTCCGCCCTCCTCGTGCCACGCGCGGATCGTCCAGGTCCCCGGCGGGACTCCGTCGAAGTGGAAGGACCCGTCGGGGCCGGTGACGGCCGCGTAGTCGGAGTCGACGACCATGACGAATCCGACCATCTGGGGATGGATGTTGCAGTACACCCGGACCAGCCCGGGCTCTTCGAACCGCTTCTCCCTGGATCCGCCGCTCCTGTAGAGGCCGAGGTCGAAACGGTTCGCGGCGGAGACGGAAAAGACGTTGTGGTAGATCGGATCCACGTTCGGAAACAGCACTTCGCCCGAACGCGGAACCGAGATGACGCGGGGCACGAACTTCTTGCCCTGGCTCTTCATTTCGGCGCGCGCGGCGCGGGCCGCCGTGGCCTGGGAGCGCAAGCCTTCGACCCAGACGACGGCGTTCCCCGCCTCCGGCAGCGGGGACCCCGCCCTGACGATGCTGACCCTCCCCGCGACGCTTCCGCCGCCGGCCGACGCGGCTGTCGCGACCGCGGCCGGCGTCGGCGCGGGTGGGGCGAAAAGGCCGAGCGCGAGCGCCAGCAGAAAAGCCATGGAAATCGGCCGAAATCATAGCATCCGAAGGCGTTTGCCTCCGGGTTACGA
>JALYUA010000069.1 GCA_030854005.1 Acidobacteriota bacterium | reverse complement strand
GGTCGAAGCCCTCGCCCGGGCGCCGCGGTTCCTGCGCGAGCTCTCTCGGTCGGAGGTGGACCAGATCCTCGTGCGGGGCGAGCAACTGGCGGCGCGCATTTTCGCCGCAGGCCTGTCGGAGCGACGGATTCCGTCCGAGTACGTCGACGCCGTCGGTTTGATCGCGACGGACGGGCGGGCCGGGCAGGCGTTTCCCGACCTGGTCCAGACCGACCGCAACGTCCGCCGCCGGATCCGGCCCCTCCTCGCCGCCGGGATCACCCCGGTCGTACCCGGGTTCGCCGGCACCGCCCCCGACGGGCGCGCCGTCACGCTCGGCCGGGGCGGATCGGATCTGACGGCGACGCTCCTCGGCCGGGCTCTTTCGGCCCGCGCCGTCCTGCTCTGGAAGGACGTCCCCGGGTTTCTCACCGCGGATCCCCGTGTCGTTCCCGACGCGCGCGTGATCCCGCAGTTGAACGTGCGGGAAGCGGCGGAGCTCGCCTACTACGGCGCGCGGGTCCTCCAGCCGCGCGCTCTGATCCCGCTGGCCGGCCGGCGGGTCCCCGTGTTCGTCCGACCGTTTTCCGACCCCGGCCGACCGGGGACCGAGATTTCGAGGCGCCGGACCCTGGCCGGCTATCCCGTGAAGGCCATCTCCGCGATGCCGGGCCAGGCGCTGGTCACCGTGACGGGAAACGGAATGCTGGGCGTGCCGGGCATCGCCGCGCGCACGTTCGGCGCCCTGCATCAGGAATCGATCTCCGTTTCGCTGATCTCGCAGGCCTCTTCCGAGCATTCGATCTGTCTGTCCGTTCCGTCCGAGCATGCCGAGCTCGCGCGGGAGAGCCTCCGGGCCGCTTTCTCGGGCGAGCTCGAGCGCGGCGAGCTGGACGGAGTGGAGGTGTTGCCGGACCTCGCAACGATCTCCGTGGTGGGTCTCGGCATGGCGGGCACTCCGGGGATCGCCTCGCGCGTCTTCGCTCCTCTTGCTCGGGCCGGAATCAACGTCGTGGCGATCGCCCAGGGCTCCTCCGAGCTGAACATCTCCTTCGTCGTCTCCTCGGCGCAGGCGCCGGAGGCGCAGAGGAGGATCCACGAGGCCTTCCAGCTCGCGAAGATCGGCGGCGGCGCGGCGGAGGAGAATGCCCGCGCGGACGTCGCCCTCCTCGGTTTCGGGCAGGTCGGACGCACGCTCGCGAGGCTCCTCGTCGCGCGGGGCCAGCGAATCCGGCTCGTGGCGGTCATCGACCGCGGCGGCGTGCTTTTCCGGCCGGAGGGCTTCTCGTCCCGGACTCTGGCGCGGGCGCTGGCCGCCAAATCGCGCACCGGGTCGGTCGCCTCCGCCTCGGAGGGCCCTCGCCGCTCCGCAGAAGATGGGATCGCGGCGCTCGCCCAGCACGCGCTCTCGCGGCCGATCCTGGTGGACGTGACGGCGGAGAACACGGGCGCGCTTCTCGAAGCCGCGGCGCGCGCGGGATTCGACCTCGTGCTCGCGAACAAGCGGCCGCTCGCCGGGAGCCGACGGGACGCGGCCGCGATCCGGGACGCGGTCGAAGGCAGCGGACGGAGGCTCCGATTCGAGGCGACCGTCGGCGCCGGGCTTCCGATCCTCGACACGTACCGGAAATTGATCGACTCGGGCGACCGGGTGTTGAAGATCGAAGGCTGCCTCTCCGGCACGCTCGGATTTCTCCTCACGGCGGTCGAACGCGGCCGCAGGTTCTCGGACTCGCTCCGGATCGCAGTGTCCCGCGGCTATGCGGAGCCGGACCCCCGGGAGGATCTTTCCGGCGCGGACGTGGGCCGCAAGGCCCTGATTCTGGGCCGCCTTCTGGGGTTCGCGGGGGAGCCGGAGGCGGTCCCGGTGGAGAACCTGGTCCCCGAGCGCGCGCGGCGGATTCCGCTCGCGCGATTTCTGTCGCAACTGAAGTCGCTGGATGCCGCGTGGGAACGCCGCGTCGCCGGGGCGCGATCCCGCAGGAAGGTCCTGCGCTACGTCGCCTCCGTGACGCGCCGCCGCATCCGAGTGGGTCTGGTCGAGGTCTCGGCGGGGGAGCCTTTCGGCAGCCTCGCGGGCACCGACAACCAGGTCGCGTTCACGACGGCGCGTTACCGTTCTAACCCCCTGATCATCCAGGGGCCGGGAGCCGGCCTCGAGGTGACGGCGGGCGGGATCTTCAACGACATCGCGACGCTCGCCGGCGCATGACGGTCTTCCGCGCTTTCGCTCCGGGGACGGTCGCCAACGTGGGCCCCGGGCTCGACATCCTCGGGCTCGCGCTCGCGGGGCGCGGCGACGTCGTGTCCGCGTTTCCGGCCGGGGGAGACCGCCTCGTGATCCGCGCGTCCGGCCATCCGGATCTCTCCGCGGACCCCGCGCGGAACACCGCCGGTATCGCCGCGGACGGCGTCCGAAAGAGAGCCGGTGCCTCATCGACGGGACTCGTTCTCGAGGTTCGGAAGGGCTTGCCGCTCTCCGGCGGCCAGGGCGGCAGCGCCGCGTCCGCCGTCGCCGCGGCGTTCGCGACCAATGCGCTCCTCGGTTCGCCTCTTTCGCGCGCGCAGCTTCTCGCTCCCTGCCTGGACGCGGAGGAGGCGGTTTCGGGTCGCCACGCGGACAACGTCGCCGCCGCGCTCTTTGGAGGCGTCGTCCTGATCCGCTCGATAGATCCTTTCGAGCTGGTCGCGCTGCCATTCCCGCGGGAGCTCCTCGTCGTCCTCGCCGAGCCGGACCAGCGCGTGTCGACCGAAGAGGCCCGCTCCCGGCTGCCGTCCGTGTTGAGCCGCGAGACCGCGCTCTCCCAGGCGGCCAACGTCGGGGCGCTCGTGGCCGCCCTCGCCTCGGGCGACTTCGATCTCCTGCGGCGCTCCGTCGACGACCGGATCGCCGAGCCCGCGCGCGCGGGCCTCCTGCCCGGGTTTTCCGAGGCGAAGGCTGCCGCCCTCGAGGCGGGCGCCTTTGGCTGTTCCATTTCCGGCAGCGGGCCCGCCGCCTTCGCGTTCGCTGCCGGAGCGGAGATGGCGGACCGGATTGCGGCGGTGATGCGCGAGGCCTACGCGTCGCGCGGGGTGCGCGCCGCGACCCGCGTCACCGCGGTCGATCCGATGGGCGCGCGCCTCCTGCCCACGGAAGAGCCGTGAGCGGGACGCCTGCCCGCGTGAGCTGGCAGATCTGCCCGCGCTGCGGCCGGGAGACCGGGGTCGACTTCGCGGAAACGCGTTGCTTGTCGTGCGGAAGCCTGATCTCGGTGCGCCACGCTCCGCCGGAGCTTCGGGGCGCGGCGCTCGCCGCCCTGTTCGCCGCGCGGTCGGGAAAGCGCACGGGCCTCGACGCCTCCGGTGTATGGCGCTATCGCGAGCTCGTGCTCCCGGGCGCCGACCGGGACGTGGTCTCCCACCCCGAGGGGAACACGCCCCTCCTGGAGAGCCGCGCGATCTCGAAGTGGACGGGGCTTTCCCGGCTCTCCATCAAGCACGAAGGGCACAACCCGACGGGATCGTTCAAGGACCGCGGGATGACCGTCGGGATCACCCAGGCGCGGCGCATCGGAGCGTCAGCGGCCGCCTGCGCTTCGACCGGAAACACCTCGGCCTCGCTCGCCGCCTACGCCGCCCTGGCCGGGATCCCGGCGCTCGTCTTCGTCCCGTCGGGTCAGGTGGCGGCGGGCAAGCTCGCCCAGACGCTCGCGTATGGCGCCCGCACGCTGATCGTGCGGGGCGACTTCGACGCCTGCCTCGCGCTGGCCGTCGAGGCCAGCCGGAAGCTCGGCGTGTATCTCTTGAACTCCGTCAACCCGTTTCGGCTGGAGGGGCAGAAGACCATCGTGTTCGAGGCGCTCGAGCAGCTCTCGTGGGAACCCCCCGACTGGATCGTCCTTCCGGCGGGAAACCTCGGAAACACGTCCGCGTTCGGCAAGGCGCTCTCGGAGGCGAGTGATCTGGGGCTGATCTCTCGCGTCCCGCGGCTCGCCGCCGTGCAGGCCGCCGGAGCGAACCCCTTCGCGCGGAGCTTTCGCGACGGATTTGCCGCCCCGCATCCCGTGAAGGCCGAGACGCTCGCGACCGCGATCCGCATCGGGGATCCCGCCTCGCACGAGCGCGGGGTGGAGGCGATCCGCTTCACGGGAGGCGTCGTGACCGATGTTTCCGACGCGGAGATTCTCGAGGCGAAGGCCGCGGTCGACGCGGCGGGAATCGGCTGTGAGCCCGCCAGCGCGGCGTCGATCGCCGGGGCCCGGCGTCTGGTGCGCGAGGGGATCATCCGGCCGGAGGAGAGCGTCGTCGCGGTGCTCACCGGGCACATCCTGAAGGACCCGGGTCTGATCCTCTCCTACCACCAGGAGATGGAGCCGCGACCTCCCCGCGCAAACCGCCCGATCGAGATCGAGCCCTCGCTGGCGGAGGTGGAAAGGGTGTTGGAGGAGGGAAGGTTGGGCGTTGAGCGTTAAGCGTCGAGCGTCCAGAGAATCCGTTCGCGCCAAACTCCCTCGTTTAAGTGAGGATCTCACGCTGAACGCTGAACGCTGAACGGATGACGCTGAACCGTCCCGGTTAAGATCCCTCCGTGCCAACGCATCCCCCCAAGCCCTTCCGGATCGCCCTCGTCCAGATGGCGTGCGGACCCGATCCGGACGAAAACCTCGAGCGAGGCGCGCAGCGGGTCGAGGAGGCGGCGCGGCAGGGGGCCGCCGTCGTCTGCCTGCCCGAGCTCTTCCGGTCGCAGTACTTCTGCCAGAAGGAAGACCCCGCCACCTTCGACCTCGCGGAGTCTCTGCCCGGCCCCACGACGGAAAGGCTCGCGGAAGCCGCTCGCCGCGGCGGCGTCGCCGTCGTCGCGCCGGTCTTCGAGCGCCGGGCGCCGGGCCTGTACCACAACAGCGCCGCCGTCATCGACGCCGACGGGCGCATCGCGGGCGTCTATCGAAAGATGCACATCCCGGACGACCCGGCGTACTACGAGAAGTTCTACTTCGCGCCCGGCGATCTCGGGTTTCCCGCCTTCGACGTCGGGCCCGGGCGCATCTCGACGCTGATCTGCTGGGACCAGTGGTACCCCGAGGGCGCCCGGATGGCGGCGCTTCACGGCGCCAGCGTTCTCTTCTATCCGACGGCGATCGGCTGGCATCCGCACGAGAAAGCGGAGCACGGCGCCGCGCAGCTCGACGCCTGGCGCACCGTGCAACGCGGACACGCGATCGCCAACGGCCTTTACCTCGCCGCCGTCAACCGGGTGGGCCACGAGACTCCCGAGGGGGGCGGCGCGGGGATCGAGTTCTGGGGGAACTCCTTCATCGCCGATCCGCAGGGCGTCATCCTCGCGCAGGCATCGGCCGACCGGGAGGAGATCCTGATGGCGGAGGTGAGTCCGGCGCGGATCGAAGACGTCCGCCGCAACTGGCCGTTTCTGCGGGACCGGCGCATCGACGCGTATGGCGGCATCACGTCGAGGTTCCTCGCCGGCGAGCCCTGGGGCGAGCGCCGCTGACCCCTTCGCGCCGCCGCCTTCCCGAGAGCGGCTTCTCGATGCCGGCCGAATGGGAGCCGCACGAGGCGACCTGGATCGGCTGGCCGCACAACGCGTCGGACTGGCCGGGCCG
>JALYUA010000048.1 GCA_030854005.1 Acidobacteriota bacterium | reverse complement strand
CGCTGGCTGTTTTCTGCCCGCTCGAGGCCCGCGAGCGACTGCGCCCACGTTTGAAATCCCTGTTCGCGCTCGGGAAGCCGCCGGTACAGGGGATCGAGAGGGAGAAGTGGTCCTTTCTGTTCCGCCGGCGCCGCCGCGCTCTCCCCCGGACCACGGCGTGGAGGAGGGATCGGTTTTCCGGTCGCGCCTTCCCGAAGCCGGACCGCCTTCCCCTGCATCGGGACGCGCTGATCCTCGAAGACAGAATCGACGAGAACCATCCCCGCCACGTCGGAGGGATGGAGAGCCGCGAAGTTGCGCACGACCGGCCCTCCGAAGGAATGACCGACGAGAACCCAGGGAGGCTTCTCACCGAGCTTCGCGAGCGCGTCCCGCAATTCCAGATTCAGCTGGTCGAAGGTGCGCGGCACGGGGCCGGGCTCGCTCCACGCGTAGCCGGCGCGATCGTAGGTGCACATGCGGGTCCGGGCGACGACCTTCGACTGGACGAGCGCCCAGTCGAAGGAGAAGTCTCCCAGGCCGTTCTCGACCACGACCGTCGGAGAGCCGGTCCCCCGGCAGTCCATGTGGATCCGGTGGCCTCCGACATCGGCCATCCTTCCAGGCGGATCCGGTGAAGAGCCGGATGCGGCCCGGGAAAGCAGAAGAAGGGAGATGAGAATCGCGCACGCGTGTTTCTCTCGCGACGGGTGGGAATGGTTCATTCCGGGTAATACGCACCGGAAGCGGCGGGGTTCAGCGTTGAGCGTCGAGCGTTCGGAGAGAGAAGCGGATTGGAGCAGTCGTTCAGACCGTTGCGTAACCTGTCGCGGAGCGGGCCGTATACACGGCAGGCTCTTCTGCAGCAGGGAGGCGCGATGGGGGCTTTTTTTCAGGACGTCCGGTATGCGTTCCGAAACCTGCGCCGCGGGCCCGGGTTCGCGATCGCCGCGATCGTGACACTCGGTCTCGGTATGGGAGCGACCACCGCGATCTTTTCGGTCATTCGCGCCGTTCTCCTCTCGCCCCTCCCGTACGAGCAGCCGGAACGCCGCGTGATGATCTGGAGCCGCTGGAGCGCGTTCGAGAAGACCTGGGTCGCCGACGCGGAGGTGGACGACTACCGGCGGCTCTGCCCGAGCCTCGAGAGTGTGGCGGCCTGGGGTTCCGGCAAGGCGAACATCACCGACGAGGGCGATCCGATCCGCGTCGGCCTCGGCACCATCACGGCCAACACGTTCGAAACGCTCGGCGCGCGCCCCCTTCTCGGCCGCGGATTCACGAACGAGGAAGACCGCCCGGGCGGTCCCCCGGTCGCGGTCCTCGGCTTTGTGCTCTGGCAGACGCGGTACGGAGGCGACCCGGCCGCGGTCGGGCGGACGATCCGTGTCGACGGGATCTCACGGCGGATCGTGGGCGTGATGCCGCGGGGCTTCGCGCTGCCGACCGACTTCACGGCCGACGCGGCGGAGCCCACCTCTCTCTGGATCCCGCTTCAGGTGGACGCCGCCGCGATCACGCACGACTCTCACAACTACTTTGCCGCCGCGCGCCTGGCCGCCGGGGCGAGCGCCGCGAAGGCGACGGCCGAGCTCAGGACGGTGACCGCGAACCTGACGCGGCAGGGCATCTACCCGGCCGCGATGCGCTTCGAGGCCTTCGCCGTCCCCGTCGAAGAGGAGATCCGCGGCGGCGCGGGAAGAGCCCTCCTGCTCGTCTTCGGCGCGGTGGGCTTTCTCATGTTGATGGCCTGCGCGAACGTGGCCAACCTTCTTCTCGCCCGGGCGGAGGGGCGGCAGCGCGAGATGTCGATCCGGGCGGCGATCGGCGCCGGAAAGGCGCGGCTCGTCCGGCAGCTGCTGACCGAAAGCCTGGTGCTGGCCATGGCGGGAGCCGCTCTTGGACTCGGCCTGGCCTGGGCCGGTGTCCGGGTCATCGCCGCGCATGGCAGCGCGGGGCTCCCGCCGCTCTCTCCGATCCGCATCGAGCCGCGGATGCTCGTGTTCGCCGCCGTTCTCGCGGCCGCGACGACACTCCTCTTCGGCCTGGCGCCCGCGATCCGCGCGACGCGCCCCGACCTGAACGAATCGCTGCGAGAGTCGGCCGCGAACACCTCGGCGGGCGCCGCCGGGCAGCGGCTGCGCCGGATCCTCGCCGCCTCGCAGATGGCGCTCGCCGTCGTTCTTCTTCTCGGAGCCGGCCTGATGCTTCGCAGCCTCGACCGCCTGCTGCACATCGACCTCGGGTTCGATCCCGACCGCGTTCTGACCCTGCGGCTGCGTCCGGACGAAGTCACGTACAAGGGCGCCGGCGAGGTCGTGACGCTGTATCGGTCTCTTCTGGACCGTGTGCGCGAGGTCCCCGGCGTCGAGACGGCGGGAATCGTGCGGTCGCTCCCTCTCGCGAGCGAGATCGGAGACCGCGGCCTCACAGTCGAGGGCTACGTGACGCCCGCGGGCTCGACGAATCCGACCGGTGACTGGCAGGTGATCTCGGACGGAGCGATCGAGGCGCTGCGAGAAAGGCTCGTCATCGGCCGGTCGTTCGGCCGGTCGGATTCCGCGGACTCGGTGCCGGTCGTGCTCGTCAACCAGGCGTTCGTCCGCCGCTACTGGCCGGGTCTCGATCCCATCGGACGGCGCGTCCGCATGGGCTCGCAGGACTCCAAACGACCGTGGATGACGGTCGTCGGTCTTCTGAAGGACGTCCGGCACAACGGGCTGACTTCCGCGGTCAAGGCGAAGTTCTACGTTCCCCATTCCCAGTTCGCGCTGTCGACGGGCTACGCGCCCCGGGACATGACTCTCGTGGTTCGCGCGAAGGGCGATCCCCTGACGCTCGCCGGACCGATTCGTTCGGCCGTGCGGGCGCTAGACCCGGCGCTGCCGGTGGCAGACGTCCGGTCGATGCGGTCCGTCGTCGGCGCGTCCGTCGCGACGCCGCGACTGACGGCGTCTCTGCTCTCGATCTTTGCCGCGCTCGCTCTGGCGCTCGCGGCGGTGGGAGTGTCGGGAACGCTGGCGTACCTCGTGAGCCGCCGCCGCCGGGAAATCGGAATCCGCATGGCGCTCGGAGCGACGCGCGGCGGCGTTCTGAGGCTCATTCTGCGCGGTGGACTGGCCTGGGCGGGCTCTGGGATCGCCGCGGGCCTTCTGGCCGCGTTCTTTCTCACGCGTCTGATGTCGAGCCTGCTCTACGGCGTCGCTCCCCGCGACCCGGCGACGTTCGCGCTCGTCGCCGTCATCCTGTTCGCGGTCGCCTTCGTCGCCAGCGCCATCCCCGCGCTTCGCGCCGCGCGGGTCGAGCCGTCGGAAGCGCTGCGGATGGACTAGAAGCGGCGCAGGAGGCCGAAGGGCGAAGGGCGAACGGCCGATCTAGTTGACCGTGGAGTGCCGCGGCCGTCTCGCTCCCGTTGGTCGCTCGTTTCCCGTTTCCCGTTTCCCTTTTCCCGGCTCCTCCACCGCCGGCAGGATATATTTCGGAACCCATTCCCTTTGCGGCACGAAGAGGACCGGGTCGCTGTAGTTGCCGCCGTAAAAGGCGATCAGCAGGTCGAGCTCCGGAACCCCCATCACGACCTGGCCGCCGTTCCCGCCCGCGAAGAACGCGCGGACTCTTCGACCCCTGTACGGGTACTCCGTCACCCACCAGAGGTAGCCGTAGCGCGTCTCGCCAAGCGCGACGAGCGGTGACGTCGCCCGGCGGACCCAGTTCTGTCCGAGGACCCGCCGGCCGTTCCACGTCCCGCCGTTCAAGAGAAGCTGGCCCAACTTCATGAAGTCGCGGGGCAGAAACCGCACCCCCCCTCCCATGTAGGCGTCGCCCGTCGGCGTCAGGTTCATGTAGTAGCGGCCGATCTGGAGAGGTGAGGCGATGAGCCGCGCGAACAGCTCCGTCAGCGGGCGTCCCGCCGCGCGCGCGAGCACTCCGCCGACGAGGTTGGCGTTCACGCTGCAGTACACCGCGTTCTCCCCCGGGTCGCGCAGCGTCTTCAAATTCAGGGTGTACCGGTAATAGTCGGGCTCCCTGTCCTGTCCCTGCATGACGTCTTCGTTGCCGGGCGAGGCGGAATCCCGGTCGTCGCAATCGAGCCCTGACGACATGGTGAGCAGGTGCTCCAGCGTCAGGGCGCGCTTCCGCGGCTCGAGGTCCCGGGGGAACGAGCCGCCATTCATGACCGCATAGACGGGCGTCGACGCCTTGATCGGGATTCCGGCGTGCATGGCCGCGCCGGCCAGCGTCGACGTCAGGCTCTTCGAAGCGGACCGCGTGTCGTGCGGTTTGTCGCGGTCCTCGCCGTGGAAGTACTCCTCGAGAACGAGCTTGCCATGGCGGGCAATCAGCACTCCATGGATGTCGGAGGCGTGCACCGAGTCGATCGGGGTCTCGATGATCATCCGGACGAACCGCTCGATGGCCTCGCGCGAGATGCCGACGTCTTCGACCGACGCGACGGGCCACCCATCGCGCGCGGCGGGCGGCGGCGCGTACGCGTAGGGCGCGGAGGGGCGGCCGCGCGGGTAGAAGTCGCTCGCGCGACCGGGCGTGACGCGCTCGAAATCGAAGGTCCCGCCGCGCAGCGGCATCGAGAGCGTTCCGCTGCGCAGGGTTCCCTCGGCGAGGACGTCGCCTTTCCCTCCCTCGCCGGGCTTGCCGACGAGCCGCACGCGCTCGCCCTCCCTTTCGACGTGATCGACGGCGAGGAACCTTCCGGCGTTGCGCTCCGGATTCCTCAGGAAAGCGCCGAGCGAGCCGTCCGGCTTCGGTGCGACTTTCAGGTAGAACGTCATGCGGTCGTCGAGGGGCGAGACGCCTCCGACCCACGCATGCGCTCCCGCCCGCGACAGCGTCACCGGCGAGGCGAAGCGGGATCCCAATCCCGGCGTCTTCGGCTGGGCCCAGAAGCCGGCGATCCGCGAGCGGCCGGCTTCGAAGCGGCCCGTGAAGGCGCCGTGGTCGTCCGGGAGCTCGAAGGCGACCGTGTCTCCCGTGACCCGGACGCTCGTGGAACGGCCAGCGATCTCCGCGCGCCACTCCGTTCCGCGCTCTTCCACGCGGAGGGGCCCCCGGACGTCGGGGCCGAGGCGCCGTTTCGCCTCCCAGAGTCCGGCGAGCTCCCCGGCCGCGCCCGCCGGGTCGGAAGAGGCGATCGCGCCGGGCGGAGCCGCCGCGGCGAAAGCGGCGCAGAGCAGGAAAACCGCGCGTGATCCGTTCATTCGCTTGCTCCTCGGTGGGAGGGTTCGGCTGCCTCGCGGGAGGCCAGCCACGCCAGGACGGGCTCGATCCCCGTTTGCATGTTCTGGCGGAGAGCTTCGGCGGCCGCGCCGAGGTCGCGCCTGCGCAGGGCCGAGAGAATCCTGTCGTGGTCGTCTGTCGCTCCGCGGACGTTTCGCCTCTCCCGCATCAGGGCGATTTCGTACCGGCGTGTCCGGCGCATGAACTGTTCGATCAGGCCGATCAGGACGGCATTGGGACAGTCGCCGATCAGCTCCAGGTGCCAGGCGTCGTCGAGAGCGATCACCTTTCCGGCGTCGCGCGCGCTAAGGAGCTGCCGGTTGAGAGACTCGAGGCGCGCCAGCTTCGGCGCCGAAGGCAGCCCGGCGAGACGGAGCGCCTCGGGGTCGAGGATCGCGCGCATGGGATAGATCTGCCGGAACTCTTCGCTGGTGAGCGCCCGCACGAAGTAGCCCACGCGCGGGACGCTCGAGAGGGCCTCCTCGGCCGCGAGCCGCCCGAGGGCCTCGCGCAAAGGTGTGCGGCTGACGCCGAGCCGCGACGCCAGGTGAACTTCGTTCAGCCGCTCGCCGGCAGGCAGCCGGCCGTCGACGATCATGTCGCGGACGGCGGACGCCACGGCCTCGCTGATGTTGGGACGGTCGATCGGAAGGGCCGGTTGCTGCATACTGAGTATTGTATACACTAACCGCGGTAGGCGGTAGGCGGTAGGCGGTAGGCGGTAGGCGGGAGGC
>JALYUA010000027.1 GCA_030854005.1 Acidobacteriota bacterium | reverse complement strand
GCAGCTCAGGGTGTGACGACGAAGTTCGTCACGCCCGGTCCGCCCGGAGCGTTGGACCACGGGCCCCAGCCGGCATCCGAAGCGATCGAGCAGAGGTTGCCGGCCGGGCACGCGCGGGCGATCGCGCTGTAGGTCGTCGGCGCGCCGTTCAAGGGCACCTGAACGAGAAGTCCCGGTGTCACGCCGATCGCCGAAGCGCTCGGCTGCCCCTGCACCGCGACGAAGTACTGGTAGAGAGTCGCGTTCGGAACGGGACTCCACGAGAGCTGGATGTTCCCGGAGGGGACGCTGCTCTGGTGGGCCGGCGCGACCATCGTCGGCGCGGTGGCGCTGACTCCCCGCAGGTTGAAGCCCGCGGACGGTCCGACGATCTGCGAAGGCCCGGGATTCGCGACCACCAGCACGTCGTAGCGCGATCCCTCCGCCTTCAGAGCGGCGGCCCAGAAATTCTGTGTGGTGTACACGTCGAGCGCGGCGGACTGCCGGGAGAGGTCCTGGACGTACAGCCGGTAGGTGGTTCCCCCCGTATCGCCGGGGATCCGGCTCCACGAGAAGCTCACCCCCGGACCGGTGACGACCGTGCCGGCGATGGGGGTGCCCACCACGGGCGCGGCGGGATTGGGTCCCGCGGGATTGACGCGCGTCGGGGCGCTGAAGGGCCCGCATCCGTCGCCGTTGCATCCCGCGACGATCACATCGGCGATCCCTGCCGGAACGCTCAAGGTGACCGAGCTCCCGGAGACCTGTCGCGCGGCGACGGTCAGGGCGCCGCCGCCCGGGCCGCCCGTCGGTTGAATGACCTGCACCCGGTAGGAGTCGGCGCCGGTGACGCCGGTCCAGGAGACGGCCAGACTGTTCCCGCCGGTCACGGTCGCCCCGGTGATCGTCGGCGCCGCCGTGGGGACGGCCGGAAGCGACACGGAGAACCCGACCGGCGAGGAGTAGGGGCCGCAGCCCGCCTGGCACGCCCGGACCTTCAGCTCGTAGGACGCCGAGCTGTGCATCGAGTAGATCGTCGAGAGCTGCGGGTCGGGCACCGTGATCTGGAACTCTGTCGCGCCGTTCGTGAGGTCGCGGAGCAGCACCTCGTAGAAGAGAGGCTGCGCGGGATCGGCCTTCGCGACGGACGTCCAGCCGAGCGTCTGCGTCGACGCCGTCAGCGACGCGCCGGCTCCGGGAAACGTGACGGAGGGCGACCCGGTCGGAGCGGTGAGCGCGACCGTGAAGCTCTGCGAGGAGAACTTCCCGCACGCTCCGTCGGTGAATCCCCCTCCGTTGCACGCCCGCACGGCGAACGTGTACCCGCCGTTGCCGAGGCTGATGAGCGTCGACGTCGATGCCGCGCCCGCCAGCGAACCGGAGAAGAGAATGGCACCCGTCTGCCCGTCGAAGAGACGCAGGTCGTAACCGCTCGAGCCGCCGACCGAGCTCCACGAGAACGACACTCCCGCCGTGTTGTAGGTGCCTCCGGCGATCGGCGTGGAGATCGCCGGGATGCCGAGCGCGGCGCCGCCTGAGTTCACGTTGACCGTGACGGTCCGCGACGCTTTCCCGACGCTGTTCAGGACGACGAGCGGGTAGGCGGTCGTCACGCCGGGCGTGACCCCCATGTTGGCCGACGGAGACGCCGTCGCGCCGTTTACGAGCACCGAGGTACCGTTGGCGGTCGACCAGGTCAGAAGCGAGAAGCCGCCGGGGTTCACGAGCACCGGAGACGCCGAAAAGGACGAGATCGTCGGTAAGGCGCCCGTCGCCGTCACCGCCGCCGGCGCGACGACGGCGCCCTCCTGGAAGAGCTCGTACATCCAGAACGTCACGGTCCCCGGGATGGCCGCCGCCGCCGAGCCCGATCCCGCGGGGGAGGTTCCAACGCCGCGATCGATCGCGACCTCGAGAAACGCTCCGGCGCCGGAGGTCCAGGAAAGCGTCGTGGAGGAGCCGGCCGGGAGCGACGCCGGGGACGCGCCGAACGTCCCTGCGGGGAAGGGAGCGCTCGTGACGGTCAAAGGAGTGCCGACCCCGTCGACTGTGAGCGTGTGCGATCCGGCCGCGGTCGTGGAGAGCCCGGCGGCCGAGCCCAGTCCGGCCCCGTCGAGCGTCGCGCTCGTTCCGCTCCAGGCGTATCCGAGGTACGCCGAGGGAGCGCCCGCGTCGCCGATCGCGCCCGACGTCACGAGAGAAGCGGGAGCGGCACGCAGCACGCCGATCGAGGGGCGGCTGCCGAGGGCGCTGTTGGCGGCCGACGACTTGATGGTCGATTGGCCGGAGCCGCGTGTCACCGTGAGGTTATTCAGCGTCGCGACCGTCTTCACGCCGGTCAAGGAGTCGGAATACACGTTGGCGCCGAACGTCGTCGAGTAGATCTGGTTCGAGTTGTAGCGCATGTCATTGACGGGACTCGGAGACCGGTCGTCGTCGAAAATGGCGAGTCCGACGTTCTCCGTGAACACGCAGCTGGCGATGATCCCGTTGACCGGGACGACGGCGACCGTCGGGCTGTTCATCGGCGTCGTGAACAGCCCCGCGCCGTAAGAAGCGTTCGCGGTTTCCCCGAATCCCGGGCTGACCTCGTTCTGAATGAAGTTGCAGCCGGTCATGTTCAGCGTAGACCCCTGGGCGAACACGCCGCCGCCGTATTGAGCGGCCGTGCACTTCGCGATGGTCGACCCCGTCACGGTCGCCGAGCTCTGATTGATGATCGACAGTCCGCCCCCCGCCGCGTTGCTCGCGCCGCCCGCCGTCACCGCGTCGCAGCTCGCGATGAGGGAATTCGTGATCGTCAGGTTGACCAGGTCCGCCTCGAGCCCTCCGCCGATTCCGGTCCCTGGAGCGCCCGATATCTCCTGGACGTCGCAGTCGATCAGCAAAACATTGGTCAGCTGGGCGGTCGCTCGGTTCCCGGCCGCCGACCCGTTCGCCGGCATGCCGTTCTGGCCGTAGAGGCTGTTGCTGTCCCCGGAGACGTAGATGCCGCCGCCCGTCTCCGCGACGGTAGTCACGGCGCCGAAGCGGCCCTGGATCAGCGTGTCCTGCACGAGCAGGTTCGAGGTCCTCCGGTTGATGGTCCCGGAGCCGGTCGTCGCGTCGGGGCCGTCGTTCGAGACGGCCGAGATGCCGCCGCCGAAGCCGTTCGCGGATCCCGCCCCCGTCGCCCGGTTGCCCTGCAGGACGCAGCCGCGGACCTCCACGATCGCGCGATACAGGTTGATTCCGCCGCCCGTGTGCGCGGAGTTGGTGATGAAACGCGAGTTGTAGATCTTCGCGGTGGTCTGGTCTTCCGCGTGAAAGGCGCCGCCCTCAGTCGGCGCGGCGAAGCTGACGGACGCGTCCCGGACGGCCTGGTTGTTGACGAAGGTGCAGTCGGCGACGACGACGTCGGACATCGGAGTCGTCACCGGGTTCGTCCAGGTCCCGATCGCGTAGATCGCGCCGCCCACGTAACCCGCCTGATTGGAGTCGAACCGGGAATTGGAGACTCTCAACACCGAGTCCCCGACGTGAATGGCGCCGCCGCCGGACACGGGCAGGTGGTTGGGCAGGTTCGTCCGATTGGAAAAAAACGTTCCGCGGTGGATGTAGGCGCGCGAGAACGTCTCGACCGCGATCGCGCCGCCGTAGAATTTCGCGGAATTCCCCGTCCAGACGCAGTCGAAGAAGAACGCCGTCGCGGTCGCCATCGACAGCGCGCCTCCGCCGGTCTGGGGAGAGCTCGCGACGTTGTTCTGGAAGACGCAGTTGCGGAACGTCGCCGACGCGTTCTGAAGAGTTAGGGCGCCACCGATTCCCGCGGTCGCAGAAGATCCGTTCGCGAAGGTGAGGCCCTCGAAGGACACCGGGCGGCCCGCTCCGGGGCTCGAATTGATGAAACGGACGATGTCCCGGGAGCCGCCGCCGTCGAGAACCACGGTGGCTCCCGAGGCCGCGCGGATCGTAAAGCTGCGCGGCTGATCGTTGATGGCGAAGCCGCCGGAGGGCGAGTTATAGATTCCGGCCGCGAGCTCGATGACTCCTCCGTCGGGGATCGCCGCGATCGCCTGCTGGAGGGTGGAAGTCTCGGAGGGTACGAGCAGGACGGGCTGCGCCCCAGCCTCCCCCCTGAGGAGGAAAGCGCCGGCCACGAACAGTGCAGAAAAGAGGCTTTTTTTCAGACAGGACCTCGTGCCCGGGAGGCGGAAAGAGACCGTTCAAAAACCGTGATGCCTGCCGGCTGAACGCCGAACGCTCAACCAGACTCTCAACCCTCGACTCTCAACTCTCGACTTCCCTCACCTCGGCCCGCTCACATTCCAGCTCATGTCGGCCGTGGGCGGAATCGGCGCGGCCGAAGCGACCCCCGTGCCGGTCATCACCCACACGGTGTCGGCGCCCGTCGCCAGGTTTCTCCAGAGGATGTCGGGGATCCCGTCGTCGGTGAAATCCGCCACCGCGACCATGCGCCAGTTCAGATCGAAGACGGGCGGCACGGCGACCTGCGAGGCTACGGCGGTTCCGTTCATCACCCAGATCGTGTTCTCGCCGGTCGCGATGTTTCTCCAGAGCAGGTCCGGTTTCCCGTCGCGATCGAAGTCGGCAGCGCCGCCGATCGTCCAGCTCGAAGACGCGACGGTCGGCAACGGAGACTGGGAAGAAAGGGAGGTGCCGTTCATGAACCAGACCGTGTTGGCCCCCGTGGCGGTGTTACGCCAGACGATGTCGGGCTTGATGTCCCCGTTGAAGTCGGCGGCGGCGACGATCTGCCAGTTGAGGTCGAACACCGGGGGAAGTGCGACCTGAGACGTGACCGACGCACCCGACATCACCCAGATCACGTTCTCGCCCGTCGCGGCGTTTCTCCAGAGAATGTCCGGCTTTGCGTCACCGGAAAAATCGGCGATCGCTCCGATCCGCCAGTTGGAATCGGCGACCGCCGGCAGCGGGATGAGCGCGTTCACCGTCGGCCCCGTCATGCCCCAGATCAGATTCACTCCGGTCGTCGTATTCCGCCAGACGATGTCGGACCGCCCGTCGCCGGTGAAGTCATAGGGGCTCGCCTGGCAGGACTTGAGCCCATCGCCATACACCCAGCGGATCGCGTCGACGTCGTCCGTTCCGAGGCTGGTGCGGTTCTGGGCGACCGACCGCATGATCGCGGCATTCTCATCCCCCCGGCAGGTATCCTGTGCCGCAGCGACCTGGTCCGAGTGGCCGAAACCGAGCGTATGGCCGAGCTCATGCTCGAGAACCGACTGCGTCGTGATCGAGCCGTAGAGGTTCGGCGTGCAGTAAGCGCGGAGCTGGACGAATCCGCCGCTGATCGTGAGGTAGGTATCCCCTCTCCAGACGTGGCTTCCACCGATGCCAGTGGGGCCACCGCAGCCGATCACGCCGCCGCCCGCGAGGCATCCGGTCTGACCGCACAGGGACGTCGCGTTGAGATCGATGATGTTCGGAGCACTCGAGCTACCCATCGTGTAGTTGATGTTGGAGTTGATGTCCGTCGTCCAGGCCGCCAGCGCGGCGAGCGCTTCGGCGGCGCCGCCGCCCGTCATGTTCGCGGTGTTCTGCGTCGTCCAGAGCGCCGTCGCGCCGTTGCTCCATCGGTAGAAAGTGCCGGTATTCCAGTTCGCCCAGAGCGTCGTGCGCTTTGCGGTGGTCCGTTGGACCGCGGTGAGGGCCCCCGAAGGGCTCGCCGTGACCGCCGCCGTCAGACGGCCCGCGCGCACATTCTCGAGAAACTGAGCGAGGGGCCTCGGAGCGCTCTCGCTGTCGGGCTCGGCGGCGCCAGCCGCCCGGGCCGAGGAGCGGACCACCGAGACACCGTCACGCGTCGCGATCGTCAGATCGGGAACCGCGAATTTCGCCCCGGCCTCGTCCTGCCGGACTTCGAATTTTCCGAGGAGGAGCTCCGCCGTCTGATATTCGCCCTCGCGGCGGGCCAGAGCGAAGACCACGACCTCGCGGCCGGGAACGTACTCCGGCTGACCCCAGATCTTCAGGAACCGCTCGTCGGGCAGAATGCCGCCGAGCTGATGGAGGACGAGGCTTCCCGTGAGCTCGCCCTTGAGAACGGAGAGCGGAGTGATGACGGTCAGCGTCTCCGGGCGTCCCTGGTCGTCGACCGAGACGTCAGTCGACTCGACGACGCCGTGCACGACGACGGC
>JALYUA010000011.1 GCA_030854005.1 Acidobacteriota bacterium | reverse complement strand
CGCAGGCCCCGGAGCGAGCGCAGCGACGGTTTATTTTCTCGCGGAGCGCCTCTCGGCCAGAGACCGGAGGACGCTCGACGGCAGAGTCCCGCTCACCGTGACGGCATCTCCGTCGCTGTCGATCTTGAACCGGCGAAGGACCGAGACGAGCTCGGGAGACTTCTCCTGCACGGCCAGCCGCCACATCGCGACGACGCCCTTCAGCGAGTCCTCGAGAAGCTGTCTCGTCTCGGCGTCGGCGGAGACTCCGCTCGCCGTCACCGCAAGGTCATCGGAGTGCACGGCCGCCTGGAACGAAAAGAGCGTGACGGACTTCATCGCTCCCATGAGCGCCATCGCCGCCTCGCTGCCGCCGTGGTCTCCGCCCGAGCGCCCGAGACCCTTCTGGATCGCGGGGTAGCGCGTCACGTCAACGAGCGCCCACATCGAAGAGCCGCGGTCGATCCTGGAGAGCTGCCGCCCGAGACCCATGCCGGAGGAGAACGTCGTGCCGCCGCCCGCGCGGGCCGCCAACGCCGCCTGGACGGCGGGCTCGGTCCCCGCGACGAGGAGCTTCGGTGAAACGAAAGCGACCGCGCCCCGCCCGTTGCGCCGGCCGGAGGCGGTGTCGTGCTCGGGAGTGAGCCAGTAGTCGCCGGAGGATCCGGACACGCGGCTGGCTCCCCGGGTCTGCGCCGCCGAGGCGAGCCGGTCCGGATCGAACCGGCCTTCGAACAGCGCGAGCACGTCCGTGGACGTTGCGCCCAGGGGCGAGAGGCCCACGATCACGACCGTGTCGACGTCCTCGCGGGGCTTCAGGTTCGCCTCGCTCATGAACCGAGCGGCTTCCCCGTTGGAGTTCATGTGATCGGCGTCCGAGAAGAGCTTGCTCGCCAGAGGCGTCGAGCGCAATTCGTTGAACCGGACGACCGCGACGGACGCCGCGTCCGAAGGGACGAGCGACAGCGCGTCATCGGAGGACCGTGTCGCCGCGGGAGCGGCGGCGGCCGCGGCGAGGAAAAAAGCGAGGACCGCGAAAGCGCGGTGCGTCTTCATGTCAGAAATCCTTTCTGGAAAACAGCCAGCAGGCGAGCGTGAGCGTAGCAATTCCAAAGAGCGCGGTCGATCCGTAGACGGCCATCAGGTTCATGTCCCCGATTCCCCGGAAGGCGTCGTTTCCCGCGACGTGCGACACGGTCGCGCGGCCGAGCTGCGCCGTCTTCGGGAAGATCCAGTAGAGCCCCTCGACGAGCTTCGCGGCCCAGTCCTTGGACATGGCGGCCGAAATGCGGGCGTGCGCGGCCAGGATCGCGGAGAAAAAGAAGATCGCATAGGTCGCCATCAGCGACACGCCGGTGGACGACGTGACCACGCCGACCAGGAAGGCAAAGGCGAGCAGGGTCGCGATGGTGAACAGAATCGACAGGCCGGCGAGAAAGAAGCGGCCGTGGACGACGTGCGTCTTCCACACGATGATGAGCCAGAGCGATCCGATCAGATAGAGGAGGTTCGCCGCCGCCAGCAGCAGGCCTGCCGTGTAGCGCGAGAGCAGAAGCGGGACCCGTCCGACCGGCCGCGAGAGGTACAGGTCGATCGTGCCCTTCTCCTGCAGCCGCGGAACGAGGTGCGCGGTGGCGAAGAGCGCGAGAAAAGTCCCGACGAGATACAGGAAGCCGGAGAAGCCCGACTCGAATCCGAGGACGAGCCTGTCGATGTCGACCGAGCTCCGGCCGATCTCGACCGATTGCCCGAAGAGCTTGGCGCCCGCGAGAGCCCCGTTGACGATGTCGAGGTTCACCGCGGTCGCGAAGAGAAGAATGAAGAGCGTCGAGAGCGTGAAGTAGGCGACGAGCGTCCACCGCGCCGCGGCTTCCCGGAAGACCTCCTCGACGCTGGCGGCGAGCGCTCTCATGACGGCTCCTTCGGGCCCGCGCCGGCAGATGCGGGGGCGATCAGATCGACGAACACGTCCTCCAGGCTCGCGCGCAGCGGCGACAGCTCCTCGAGGAGGGCGCCGCGAGCCCGCACGCGGTCGACCGCGGCATTTAACTGAACGAGGTCGCGCGCGGACAGCTCCAGGTGGCCGTTCACGCGCGTCACTTCGGAGCCCGTTTCGCGCAAAGAGGCCAGGAGAGCGTCGTCGATCGGCGAGACGGCCATCCGATAACGGGCGGTCTGCGCGGTCAGCTCCGCGACCGTCCCCTGCGCGGCGATGCGCCCGGCGCGCAGCACCGCAACGCGGTCACAGGTCCGCTCGATCTCGGACAGAAGATGCGAATTGACGAGAATGGCCCGGCCGCGATCCGCCTCTTCCCGGAGGAGATCGCGGATTTCCCGGCGCCCGACGGGATCGACGCCGTCCGTCGGCTCGTCGAGCAGCAGAATCTGCGGGTCGTGCACGAGCGCCGCGGCGAGCCCCAGGCGCTGCGTCATCCCCTTGGAAAACTTCTTCACGCGGACGTCGCGCCAGCTCGCGAGCCCCACGCGTTCCAGGAGCGGACCGATGCGGCTCCGCAGAGTCGGCCCGTCGACTCCCGACATACGGCCGAAGATCGCGAGGGTTTCCCGCGCGGTCAGATACCCGGGGAAGCGGTGCCCCTCCGGGAGATACCCGACCCGGCGGCGGCTTTCCGGGTTTCCGACGGGGATTCCGAAGAGGCGGGCTTCGCCCGAGGTCGCCCGCGTCAATCCCAGGAGGATCTTGACCGTCGTCGTCTTGCCGGCGCCGTTGGGGCCGAGAAGGCCGAACATCTCGCCCGGCCGCACATCGAGGTCGAGGCCGTCCAAAGCGAGCACCGTGCGCCCTTTCAGGCCCGACCGATAGGCCTTGCGCAGGCCTCTCGCTTCGATGGGAAGAGCGCTCATGCCTCCCTATAACGAAAAAAACTCCTCAAAGTTCCACCCGGGAGGCGGAGGGCGGAGGGGCAAGGCGTGGGAGCTCGTATCGCCTCCCGCCTCCCGAGCCTGCTGGCTGTTGGCCCGGGGCTTGCGGAGACGCCAGCGGACAGAATGGCGAAGACTTCCAGAAAGAAGCCCGCGGCCGGGCGTCGCGGGTCCCCCACGCGTCGCGCGCCGTGGCTCTGGCTTTGGATCGTCGGAGGCGCGATCCTCCTCCTGCTGCTCCTGGCCGGCGGAGCGTCCGTGGCACTCCACCGGATCCTGACGACCGGAAAGATCAGGCAGTGGGCCAACACGGATCCCGAGAAGCTGAGGATCGAGTACGCGTCGGCGTCCGGGTGGGTCCCGTGGGACATTCACGTGACCGGCCTGGAGTTGCGCAATCGCGACCCGAACATCGAGTTCTACTTCCGGCTGGACGACGCGAAGGTTTCTTTCTCCGTCTTCGCCCTGCTCTCCCACGAGCTGCGCTTCACGCGCGTCCGGGGATCGGGCCTCGATTACCGGCTTCGAATCCGCCCGGACCCGACTCTCAAGGCGGAAGATCACTTCGCGGCCCTGCCGCCGATCCCGGGATTTCCGGAACGGCCCCTGGTCGCGCAAGAGGACTCGCCTTCGCAAAAAACCGTGACGGGGCAGAAAGCGGATGCCCCGGCGCCAGCAACGGAGCCCACGCCGGCCCCGTCCTCCGGGCCCCGAGAGGACCGCTCGTCGCGCCCGTTCCGCCTGAAGTTCGACGACCTGCACATCGACGGTGTCCGGCAGGTCTGGATCGATATCTACCGGTATCGAGGCGGAGGAACTCTCGACGGATCCTTCGATCTCCTGCCCCGCCGCCACGCGCAGGTCGGACCGGCGCACCTCGCGCTCTCGGGCGGCGATCTGACGCTCGGAAAACACGCGATCGCGCGCCGGGCGGATTTCGAAGTCAACGCGGTCATCTCTCAGTTCGATCCTCGTTCCGTCCGCGGCAACGCCGTCTGGCCGTTCATTACCGGCAAAATCCGGCTCGAGGGACCGCTCGCCGGCCTCGAGTTCCTGAACTACTTCATCGACGGCGAGCCGCGGCTCACGGGTGGGGCCGGGACGGTGCGCCTCGCCCTCGCGGTCGAGAAGGGAATCGGAAAGGGCTCGCTCGCTCTCGCGAGCAAGGGCGTGCAGGCGCGCTACGCGAAGTCCGACCTCCGGTCCGATGCGGCCTTTCGGATCAGAATCGATCCCTGGACTTTCGAGAAGGACCGCATCGATTTCTCCGGCTCGCACATCGAGCTCACCCATGCGTCCGAGGGAGGAGCCGGCCCCGACCGGGACTGGTGGGGCAAGTTCGATCTGCCGTCGGCGAACATCCAGTCGCGCCGAGCGGCGCTCTTTCAGACGCGGGTGTCCCTGAACTGCCGCGACGCGCGGCCGCTGTTCACGCTGTTCGACACGGACCTTCCCGGATGGGCGCGCGGCATCCTCAAGCTCGAAGGCATCGAGGCGACGGCGAGATTTGCCGCCGGCAAGTTTCTCCTCGAAATCGAGAATCTGGACGCGAAAGGCGGGTCGTTCCGCATCCGCGGCCACTACCGCGTGAAGAAGCCGACGAAGACCGGTGCCTTTCTCGTGGAGACCGGCATTCTCGCGGTGGGGCTGGAGATCGAGGGCCCTTCGTCGAAGTTGAAGCTGCTCGGAGCGAAGAGCTGGTACGAGGGGACGGAAGGCGGCAGGCGGTAGGCGGTAGGCGGACGGAGACGGGGCCGGGAGACGGGAAACGGGAGCCGAGCGACTAGCGGGAGCGAGACGGCCGCGGTACTCCGCGGTCAACTAGAACGGGAATCGAAGGCTTCGAAAGACGCCAGGGCGAGGTCTGTTCCTCCCTTTCCCCGGGGGCGCGGGGAGAGGGTTGGAGTGAGGCGGAGTCGGCCTAGGCGCCTGCTCCCGCCGCCTCCCGCCCTACCTTGCCGCTTCCACCACGACCGCGGTCCCGTACGCCAGGACCTCCGCGACTCCCTGCGCGATCTCGTTCGCGTCGTAGCGCATCGCGATCACCGCGTTGGCGCCGAGCTGCTCCGCGTGCTGGGCGAGGAGCTCGAACGCCTCCTCCCGCGTGTGCTCGCAGAGCTGCGTCCAGATCGTGATGTTGCCGCCGATCAGGCTCTGAAGCCCCGCCCCGATGGTGCCGATCACGCTCCGGGAGCGCACCGTGATGCCCCGGACGACACCGAGGCTCCGGACAACCCGGTATCCCGGCAGATCGACTGCCGTCGTGATGAAGGCCCGGTTCAACATGACTCCTCCTTCTTCAAAGCGATTCGCCCGGCGGCCCAGCCCTCACGGCGCCGC
>JALYUA010000295.1 GCA_030854005.1 Acidobacteriota bacterium | reverse complement strand
CCCGGACGAGATCGAAGACTGCCCGCTCGACTTCGACGGACTGGCCGCCAAGAAGTCGATGCTCGGCTCGGCGGCGATCATCGTCATGAACGAGGACACGTGCATCGTCAACGCCGCGCAGAATCTTGCCAAGTTCTTCGCGCACGAATCCTGCGGCCAGTGCACGCCGTGCCGCGAGGGAACGCCGTGGCTGCACACGGTCCTGACGCGCATCGAGGCGGGCGAGGGGCGTCTCGAGGACATCGACCTCCTCGAACGCATTTCCAACCAGATGGGCAACGGCATGACGATCTGCGTCTTCTCCGACGCGGCGATCGCACCCGTCCTCTCCTCGATCGCGAAGTTCCGGGATGAGTACCGGCACCACGTCACCGAGAAACGGTGCCTCGTCGGCCCCCGCGCCGCGGCCCTGGTGACCGCGTGAGCTCCGCTCCCAAGCCGGGAGGCGACCCGCCGCCGAAGCCCGGAGCTCCCTCGGCGGCCGACCCCGGGAAGCCGTCCGGAGGCCCTCCGGCCGCGCCTCCGGCCGCGCCGCCGCCGGACAAGAAGACGTTCACCGTGACCTTCGACGGAAAGCCGATCGAGGTCCCGAAGGACGTCAACCTCATCGAGGCCGCGAAGCTCGCCGGCATCGAGATCCCCCACTTCTGCTTCCATCCCCGGTTGTCGGTCGTCGGCCAGTGCCGGATGTGCCTCGTCGAGGTCGAGGGCATTCCGAAGATCCAGGCGGCCTGCACGACTCCGCTGAAGGACGGCCTCGCGATCAAGACGAAGACGGAAAAGGTCGTCCAGTCGCGCGCGGCCAACATGGAGTTTCTCCTCATCAACCATCCGCTCGACTGCCCGATCTGCGACCAGGCCGGCGAGTGCAAGCTCCAGGACAATTCGTTCGGCTATGGCGACCAGAAGTCCGACTACGACGAGCGCAAGCGGCAGTACCCGGGGTTCGACCGGACGCTGATCGGCCCGCACGTGATCGCGGACATGACGCGCTGCATCCAGTGCACGCGGTGCATCCGCTTCTGCCAGGAGATCGCGGGCACGGGCGAGCTGACCTTTCTGGACCGGGGAGGGCGCACGCTCGTCTGGACGCACGACGGGAAGCCGCTCGCCAACGACTGGTCGGCGTGCGCGGCCGACGTCTGCCCCGTCGGGGCGCTGACCGCCCGGGAGTTTCGCTTCCGCAGCCGGGTCTGGTACCTCGAGAAGACGGCGTCCGTCTGCCCGGGCTGCAACATCGGCTGCAACATATCGGTCGAGACGCAGAATTCAGTCGTCTATCGCTTCCTGCCCCGCCTGAATCCGGAGGTCAACGACTACTGGCTCTGCGATTACGGACGGTTTTCCTCGGAGAAACTGAACCAGCGCGACATCGAGAAGGCGACGATCCGCGAGAACGGCGAGCCGAAGGATGCGATCGTGCCGGTGGCCGTGCAGCGGATCGCGCGCGAAGTCCGGCAGACGATCGAGGGCGCCGGCCCCGCCGGCCTGTTCTTTCTCGGGTCGGCCCACCTCTCCAACGAAGAGAACTTCCTGCTCCGCAAGCTCGCGGACCATCTCGCCTGCGGCAACCGTGACGCCACCGTGGACAAGTCGCGGGTCCGGCGGATGAAGTCGAAGACGGAATGGATCGAGGGAGATCATTTCGGGGCGAACTTCGCGGGCGCGAAGGACATGGGCCTGTCTCCGGCGGACGGCGGGTATGGCCTGGAGGACGTCCTCTCCGGAAAGGCCTCGCCGGAAGTGATCTTCATCGCCGATGCGGCGTTCGGCGAGGCCGTGAACGACCCGGAAAAGGTGGCGGCGCTGCGGCGCGCGCGGTTCCTCGCGGTGGCGGGGCGCACCGCGAACGCGCTGACGCGGGCGGCGGACGTCGTGCTGCCCACGGCGTCGCTCGCCGAGCGGGAAGGCACCTTCACGAACGTCCAGGGGCGCGTTCAGAAATTCTCACGGGCGTTCCTGCCGAAGCCCCCGATCCGGGCGGCCTGGGAGCTCATCCTCCTGCTCTCGGAGGCGCTCGACTTCGGAGACCGGAACTGGAAGCCGGACGACCTGCTCCGGATGATCGAAGCCGAGGTTCCGGACTACGGGGGCGTGCGGGGAGAGGAGCTCGCGGGCGGCGGCTTCATGAAGAAAGGCCTCTTCGTCTCCACGGGGGCGCTCTGAGCTCGACAGCGGTCGACTGGCTCCTGGTCGCCGCGCGGATCTTCATCCCGCTTCTCGCGATCCTCATCTTCGTCCCGCTTCTGCTGTGGGTCGAGCGCCGCGGCGCCGGGCTGATTCAGGACCGGCCCGGGCCCAACCGCGTCGGGCCGTTCGGGCTCCTCCAGTCGCTCGCCGACGTCATCAAGTTCTTCTTCAAGGAGGACCTGATCCCGGGCAACGTCGACCGCGGCCTCTACGTGCTCGCCCCGGCGCTGGCAGTGTTCGCGGCGCTCACGACGTTCGCCGTGGTGCCGTACGGCGCGACGCTCCCGCTCGCGGGGAGAGACGTCCCCTTGATCGGGGCGGACGTCTCGATCGGGCTGCTTTACGTCTTCGCCATCACGTCCCTCTCGGTTTACGGGATCGTGCTCGCCGGGTGGGCGTCGAACAACAAGTTCTCGCTGATGGGCGGCATCCGGTCGAGCGCGCAGATCATCTCGTACGAGCTCGCGATGACGACCGCCGGGGCCGGGGTGATCCTAAACGCAGGGTCGTTCCGGCTGACGGACATCATCTCGTCCCAGAGCGGCACGTGGCTCGGCTTCATCCCCCGCTGGAACGTCATCCCGCAGTTGATCGGATTCATCGTCTTCTACGTCGCGGCGTTTGCCGAGACCAACCGCACGCCCTTCGATCTCCCGGAGGCCGAGGCGGAGCTGGTCGCCGGATACCACACGGAGTACTCGTCCATGAAGTTCGCCATGTTCTTCATGGCGGAATACATCAACATGATCGTGGCCTCCGCGATCACCGTGACGCTCTTCTTCGGCGGCTGGACGTTCCCCGGATTCACGCCGCACGGCGTTCTCGGGGCGCTGATCTCGATCGTGATCTTCACCATCAAGACGCTCTTCTTCGTGTGGATGTTCGTCTGGGTCCGGTGGACCCTGCCGCGCTTCCGCTACGACCAGCTCATGAACCTCGGCTGGAAGGTCCTCCTCCCCCTGGCGCTCGTGAACCTGTTCTGGACGGCCGGCCTCATCGCCTGGAGGATGCTCTGATGGCCGGCTTTCCGGTCGACCGGATCGTCTTCGACCTGGCGGCCGCGGTGGCCGTGCTCTTCGCGGCCGTCATGGTCATGCATCACCATCCGGTCAAGAGCGTGCTCGCGCTCGTGGTCGGGTTCTTTGCGCTGGCGGTCTGCTACGTGATGCTCTGGGCGCCGTTCATCGCGGCCATCCAGGTGATCGTGTACGGCGGCGCGATTCTGGTGCTCTTCCTGTTCGTCCTGATGCTCTTGAACGTCGGGAGCGAGACCCGGTCGCCGGGAAGCCGACGGCCCGTCCAGGCGATTCTCTCCGGGCTGGCGCTGCTTCTCTTCGCGGGGCTGCTCCTCGGCCTCCTGCGCCACGGTGGCGCGGCGGTCCCCGCCGGGAACCAGGGCCCCGCCGCCGCGGAGATCGCGCCCCTCGCCCGTCTGCTCTACTCCGACTACCTGCTTCCCTTCGAGGCCCTCTCCGTGCTGCTGCTCGCGGCGCTGGTCGGCGCTTTCGTCCTCGCGCGCCGGGAGGCGAGCCCGTGATCGGCGGCATTCCGTTAAACGACGTCCTGCTGGCATCCGCCGCTCTCTTCACGATCGGGGTGGCGGGGGCCCTCCTGCGGCGCAGCGCCATCACGATCTTTCTCTCGATCGAGGTGATGATGAACGCCGCCAACCTCGCCCTCGTGGGGTACGGCGCGGCGCTCGGAACCCGCGAGGGCCAGATCGTCGTGTTCTTCGTGATCGCGATCGCGGCCGCCGAGGCGTCGGTCGGGCTCGCGATCTTCGTCTCCCTGTTCCGACATACCGAGACGATCGACGTGAACGACATTCATCTTTTGAAATGGTAAAGACGGTAAGCGGGCCATGACGCCGCCGCTCTGGCTTCTTCCCGCCCTTCCGCTGGCAGGCTTCGTCCTGTGCCTTCTGCTCGGGCGCCGCCTCGGCAAGGGGTTCGTCTCGGTCGTCGGGGCGGGTTCGGTCGGGCTGACGACCCTGGCCGCGTATGCGCGGCTGATCCCATTTCTCTCCGGCGACCGCTCACCGGTCATCGAGCGGATCGCCGTATGGATCACGGCGGGTCCTTTCTCGGTCGACCTGGCGCTCCGGCTCGATCCGCTCTCCGCGCTCATGGTGTCTTTCGTCACGTTCGTCGGCTTCCTGATCCACCTCTACTCGATCGGCTACATGTCGCACGACGAGACGGACGCCGGCTACGCGCGCTACTTCGCGTACCTGAACCTCTTCATGTTCTCGATGCTCGTGCTCGTGCTCGGGAGCAACTTCCTGGTGATGTTCGTCGGCTGGGAAGGGGTGGGCCTCTGTTCGTACCTCCTCGTCGGCTACTACTACGAGAGGGAATATGCGGCGAACGCCGGGCGGAAGGCGTTCGTCGTCAACCGCATCGGCGACTTCGGGTTCCTGCTCGGGATGTTCGCGATCTTCGGGCTGTTCGGGAGCCTCGACTTCGGGACGGTCTTCTCCGCCGCCGCCGCCGAGCCCGCTCGTTACGCGCCGTACCTGACGGCGGTATGCCTGTGTCTCTTCGTCGGCGCTATGGGCAAGAGCGCGCAGGTGCCGCTTTACGTCTGGCTGCCCGACGCCATGGCGGGCCCGACTCCCGTGTCGGCGCTCATCCATGCGGCGACCATGGTCACGGCGGGCGTCTACATGGTCGCTCGCTGCAACGTGCTCTTCCGCCTCGCCCCCGACGCCATGGCCGCGGTCGCGGTCGTGGGTGGCGTGACCGCGATCTTCGCCGCCGTGATCGCCGTCGCCCAGAACGACATCAAGAAAGTGCTCGCTTACTCGACCGTCTCCCAGCTCGGCTACATGTTCCTGGCGTGCGGCGTGGGCGCGTACGTCGCGGGCATGTTCCACGTGATGACGCACGCGTTCTTCAAGGCGTGCCTCTTCCTCGGGTCCGGCTCGGTCATCCATGCGATGGGCGGCGAGCAGGACATGCGCAAAATGGGCGGCCTCCGCTCGAAGATGCCGGTGACCTTCTGGACGTTTCTGATCGCGACTCTTGCGCTCTCGGGCATCCCGCCGTTCGCCGGATTCTTCTCCAAGGACGCGATCCTGGCCGGAGTCTTCGAGGACCGCCGGTACGTCCTGTACGCCGTCGGCGTTCTGACCGCCGGGCTGACCGCCTTCTACATGTTCCGCCTGGTCTCGCTCACCTTCGCGGGCTCCTTCCGCGGCACGCCCGAGCAGGAGCATCACGTCCACGAATCTCCCCGCACGATGACGATCCCCCTGGTCGTCCTCGCCGTGCTCTCGGTCGTCGGGGGCTGGGTCGGGCTCCCCCGTGTCTTTTCCGAGTCCGGAGATCGGTTCGGGGCCTTCCTCGCGCCCGTCTTTCCGGCGCTGCCCGCGCCGCACGAGGCGGCCGGCCTCTCCCACGGAACCGAATGGCTGCTGATCCTCCTCTCGACCGCGGTCGCGGCGGGCGGCCTCCTGCTCGCCTGGAAGTGGTACACGAAGGATGGCGGGCGCGAGCCCGAGGCGATTGCGCGGGCCCTCCCGGGCCCCTATGCCCTCGTGGCCGACAAGTTCCGCATCGACGAGCTCTACGAGGCCGTGATCGTGCGGCCGTTCCGGCTGCTCGCCCGCGCGCTCTGGAAGGTCGTCGACGTCCTGATCATCGACGGGATCTTGAACGCCGGGGCCTTCCTGATCGAGCTCGCGGGCGATCTCCTCCGATTTCTCCAGACCGGCAACGTCCGCAACTACGCCCTCTCCTTCTTTCTCGGCGTCGTGGCCCTGATGCTCTTCGTGATCGGGGCGTTCTGATGGAATACGCGATGTCGCGGCACCTGCTCTCCGTGCTGATCTTTCTACCGACGGCGGGCGCCGCGCTCCTCCTCCTGTTCCCGAAGAGCCAGCCGCGCGCGGCGAAAGTGTTCGCCCTGGCGGTGTCGGTCCTGGAGCTCGCGCTCTCGCTTCCGCTGTGGATGCGGTTCGATCCCCACATGCCGGGGTTTCAGTTCGCGGAGCGCCTCGAGTGGGTGCCGTCCCTCGGGATCTCGTACTCGCTCGGGATCGACGGCATATCCCTGGTTCTCGTCCTGCTGACCACGATCCTGACGCCGGTCTCGCTGCTCTTCTCGCTGACGCACGTCTCGAAGAGCGTCCGCGCCTTTTCGTTCGCCTTTCTCGCTCTCGAGACGGGAGTCATCGGGACCCTCTGCGCGCTCGACCTCGCGCTGTTCTACGTCTTCTGGGAAGTGATGCTCGTCCCGATGTACTTCATCATCGGTATCTGGGGCGGATCCCGGCGGATCTACGCCGCGATGAAGTTCTTTCTCTTCACGATGTCCGGGAGCCTCCTGATGTTCCTCGCGATCCTCTACGTCGCGGGCCGCCATCGCGCTCTGACGGGAGAGTGGTCCTTCCTGCTCTCGGATCTCCTTCGGGTCAATTTCCCGGCGGGCGTGCAGACGATTCTGTTCCTCGCGTTCGCCCTCGCCTTCGCGATCAAGGTGCCGATCTTCCCGCTCCACACGTGGCTGCCGGACGCGCACACCGAAGCGCCGACTGCCGGCTCGATCCTTCTCGCCGGCGTCCTGCTGAAGCTCGGGGTCTACGGGTATCTCCGCTTCGCCCTGCCCCTCTTTCCCGACGCGGCGATGCGGTACGCGCCCTGGCTCGGTCTGCTCGGCGTCATCGGTGTCGTCTACGGCGCGCTGGTCGCCTTTCCGCAGAAGGACATGAAACGGCTGGTCGCATACTCCTCGGTCTCGCATCTCGGCCTGGTCGTCGTGGGTGTCGCGGCGTGGACGGCGACCGCGCTTTCCGGCTCCGTGCTCCAGATGGTCAACCACGGCCTGTCGACGGGGGCTCTCTTCCTCCTGGTCGGCGTGCTGTACGAGCGGCGGCACACGCGCGAGATCGACGCGTACGGCGGAATCGCGGGCGTGGTGCCCGTGACGACGGCCCTCTTTCTCGTGGCGACCTTCTCATCGATCGGCCTTCCCGGATTGAACGGGTTCGTCGGGGAGTTCCTGATCCTTCTCGGCACCTGGACGTCAGCGCACCGCTGGTGGTCCGTCGTCGCGGCGACCGGCGTCATCCTCTCCGCGATCTACATGCTGACTCTCGTCCAGCGCGTTTTCTGGAACCCGCTGGTGCACGAGGAGAACCGAACGCTCCCCGAGATCCGCCCGAGCGAGCTCGTCGCCGCGGCGGTCCTCGTGGCGCTCATGGTCTGGATCGGCGTGAGGCCGAACGACGTGCTCGACCGGATCCGCCCCTCGGTCGACGCCCTGCAGACGTCGGTCAACGCCCGCCGGATCCAGGCGCGCGCGGAAGTCCCGTCGCCTCCCCGGCCGCTCGAGGCGCTCCGATGACCTCGGGGCTCATCCAGTTCGGGCCGGAGGAGCTCGCGGCGATCTGGCCGGAAATCATCCTGGCGGGCGCCGGCTGCCTCCTCGTGCTCCTGGACGCGTTCGCGCCACGGTCGCGCGGCCTGTTCGCCACCCTGTCGCTGGCCGCGATCGCGGGCTCCCTGGCGATGCTGCTGAAGGCGCCCACGGGCGCGTCCTTCGGCGGGCGGCTCGAGACTTCCGCCCTGACCTCTCTCATGGGCGTGTTCATCGGCGTGACGGCCGCGGTGTCGATCCTCGTGGCGAAAAACTACCTGCGCCGCACGGGCGAGGAGCGCGGCGAGTTCTACGCGCTTCTGCTCTGGGGGCACGTCGGTGTCTCGCTCCTGACCCGGGGCCTCGATCTGCTGGTGATCTTCGTGGGTCTCGAGCTGCTCTCTCTCTCCTTCTACGTCCTCGCGGGGATCTTCCGCACGATTCCGGCCTCCTCCGAAGCCGGGCTGAAGTACTTCCTCACGGGCGCGTTCGGCTCTGCGTTCACCCTCTATGGAATCGTCTTTCTCTTCGCCAAGAGCGGAAGCGTCCGCCTCTCGGCGCTGTCGCAGGTCGGGCTCGCCCAGGACCCGCTCGTGCTGTTCGGCCTCCTGCTCCTCCTGGTCGGCTTCGGGTTCAAAATGTCGATCGCTCCCTTCCACGCGTGGGCCCCCGACGTCTACCAGGGGATGCCGACGCCGGCCGTGACTTACCTGTCCGTGGCGCCCAAGGGAGCCAGCATCCTGGTCCTCTATCGCGTGTTCACCGCGGTGTTCCAGGGCGGCCTGCCGGACCGATTCCGGCTGGCTGTCGCCGCGCTCGCCATCCTCTCCATGACGCTCGGTAACGTCGTGGCCCTCGCTCAGAGAGACGTCAAGCGGCTTCTCGCGTATTCGGGGATCGCGCAGATGGGTTACGTGCTGATCGCACTGGCCGTCTTCGGACGCGATGCCCTCGCTGCGGTCGTCGTCTTCTTCTTCGCCTACCTCGCCTCCAACGCCGGCGCGTTCGCGGCGGTCGCCGCTCTCTTCCGCGACGAGACGAAGCCACATCCCATCGGCCTCCTGGCCGGGGAAGGCCGGCGT
>JALYUA010000288.1 GCA_030854005.1 Acidobacteriota bacterium | reverse complement strand
TCGCAGAGCCGCGTCCAGCGATACCCGTGCGGGACGTCCGACGCCGCCGCGGTCCTCGCCACGCCGGACCGATCCATGAGGCGCACGGATTCCAGGACCTGAAAGATTTCGCCGCCGTACGCTCCGGCGTTGATGCGGACGGCCCCGCCCATCGAAGAGGGAATGCCCGAGATTGCCTCGATCCCCGAGAGTCCGGCCCGCGCCGCCGCCGCGCAGATGCCGCCGAGAGCCGCCCCTCCGCCGGCGTCCAGGATCTCGCCGTCGACCGCCACCCGGAGAAATTCGCCGTCGAGCCGCAACACGAACCCCGGAAAGCCGTCGTCGGCCGCGAGGACGTTCGAGCCCATCCCGAGCAGGGCCAGAGGTACGCTCTCCGAGGCAGCGGCGCGGAGCACCTTCGCCAGGCCGGCTTCGTTGTGGACCCGGCAGAACCACCGGGCCGGCCCGCCGATCCGCCAGGTCGTGTGGCGAGCGAGCGGCTCGTTCTCCAGAACCGCGCCTTCTTCGGAGGAAAGGCCCAGGGTCATGCCGACAGCGCCTTCCCGACCAGGAGCGTGACGCCGGCCGCGAGGGCGCCGGCGAGGACGTCATCGACCATGATTCCGAGGCCCTCCGGCAGATCCTGCAGGCGGTGGATCGGCCCCGGCTTCCAGACGTCGAAGAGCCGGAACACGAGAAACGCGACGAGCCAGACGAGCGCCGCGCGCCCGGGCGACGCGTAGGCGAAGAGCGGGATCGGCGAGCACGCGATCCATTGTCCCGAAACCTCGTCGAGCACGATGGCGCGCGGGTCCTTGGTCCCGATCGCGCGGCTCGCGCGGGTCGTCACCGGCACGCCGATCGCGCCGACGAGAAGCCCGGACGCCAAAAGTCCGACCGCCGCGGCCATGCTCGGCTCATGGGATCGATGCAGGACCGCGAGCGCCCCGGCCGCCAGAACGAGAGCGAGAACGGATCCCGCCGTCCCCGGCGCGACGGGAACGAGCCCCACGCCGAGCCCCGTCGAGAGGAGAGTCGCGATCGGCCGCTCGCGAAACGCGCGAGAGAGAGAGGGCGTTGACTCTGCCATCGGCGGGGGAGAAGATGGCGTTGTCCTCATCGGCCTTTCGGAGCCCGAGTCTATAATTGCGCGCACCACGCGCACGATTTCTCACTACTCTCGTCGAGAGGAATGACCAGGAAAGGATTGAGGACATGTCGAGCGTGAAACCCACGGATGCCAGCATCAAATCCACCGAAAAATGGCGCGCGATCGAAACCGCGCTGACTCAGATCGAACGGCAGTTCGGCAAGGGATCCATCATGCGGCTCGGCGACCAGCCGGAGACCGTGATGCAGGTGATCCCGACCGGCTCTCTGGCCGTGGACGCCGCTCTCGGCGTCGGCGGCGTTCCCCGGGGGCGCGTGATCGAAATCTTCGGCCCGGAATCCTCGGGGAAGACGACGCTCTCGCTCCAGATCATCGCGCAGGCCCAGAAGACCGGCGGACTCGCCGCCTTCATCGACGCCGAGCACGCTCTCGACGCGGAATATTCGCGCAAGCTCGGGGTCGATACCGACAATCTGCTCGTCTCCCAGCCCGACAACGGCGAGCAGGCGCTCGAGATCACGGAAATGCTCATCCGCTCCGGAGCGGTGGACGTCGTCGTGATCGACTCGGTCGCCGCGCTCGTTCCGAAGGCCGAGATCGAGGGGGAAATGGGCGAGGCGCAGATGGGCCTGCAGGCGCGGCTCATGTCGCAGGCGCTGCGGAAGCTGACCGCCATCGTCTCGAAGTCCAAGACGAGCCTCATCTTCATCAACCAGATCCGCGAAAAGATCGGCGTCATGTTCGGCAACCCGGAGACCACGACCGGCGGCCGCGCGCTCAAGTTCTATTCGTCGATCCGGATCGACATCCGGCGCATCGCGTCCATCAAGGATGGCGACACGGTCGTCGGCTCGCGCACGAAGGTGAAGATCGTCAAGAACAAGGTGGCGTCTCCGTTCCGGCAGGCCGAGTTCGACATCAACTATGGCGAAGGCATCTCGCGCGAGGGCGAGCTTCTCGACATGGGCATCGAAGCGAAGATCGTCGAGAAGTCGGGCGCCTGGCTTTCCTACGGAGAGCTGCGCATCGGGCAGGGCCGTGAGAACGCGAAGCAGTTCCTGCGGGAAAACCCGGAGCTCGCCAACGAGATCGAGACCAAGCTTCGGAAGCATCTCGGCCTCCTTCCTCCCGACCCGATCGACAAGACTCCCCCGCCTCCGCCCGACTCCGATTCCGCGACCCGGGACAAGGCGGCGGCCGCCGAGAAAGCCCGGCGTTAGAAACTCAGAGGCCATTCGAGGGGCGCGCCTCGGGAACCGGGAAGGATCGTTCTCCTTTCCCGGTTTCCCGTGGGCGATGACCCGACTTCCAGGCGCCCGCATCCTCGCGGGCGCTTTTCTTTCCGCTCTCCTCCTTCTTCACGCCCCGCCGCTCTCCGCGGCTCCGAGCCTGCAGATCGGGGCCGAGCGTCTCGACGGCGCCTGCCCCGACCGTTCGCCGGTCCTGGGAATCGCGCGGCTCACGGGTTCGCGAACGCTTCCGGCCGACGTGTCGAAGTGCCTTCTCGTCGTCGATGCCCGCGACCTCGCCGAGGCCTCCCTGTCGGAGCTTGCCTCGCGGATCGCGAGATTTCCGAAGCTCTCCTACGTGCTGCTCGATCTTTCCTCCGCCGCGGGAGACCCCGCGCGGATTCCCTATGCCGTCAAGAAACTGTCTTCCGCGGTTCGCGGAGTCTCTCCGGACGCGTCCGTCGGGCTCGATCTCGGGACACGGCCGGCGGGCGCCGAAGACCTCTCGCCGTACGCCGACGCGCTCGTGCCGCGCCCCGAGGCCGCCGCGGCGGGCGTCGAGGCGCCCCTGCCGGGCCGCTGGATCATCGCAAACGCCGGGAGCGCGCCCGCGTCGGACGCGATCCGGGCCCTCGAGGCGTTCCCGCGCGACAGCCTCGGAGCGGTCCGACTCATCGCGCTGACGGCCGCGGCGGGATCGCGCATCGACGAGGCCGCCGTCGCTACGCTCGAGCGCCTGCAGTCTTACTTCACCAAGGACGTTTCGCCCGACCCGACGAAGACATCGGTGACGGTTTCCGACCAGGCGTACGAGGCCCTGCGTTTCTTCGACGCGAAGAAGTTCACTCCCATCGTCTTCCTGCACCAGTCTCCGCGCGCGCAGGTGTCGGTGTCGGAAGGCACTCTTGCTTCCGCGTCGGTCGAGAATCTCGGCTCCGGCGCGCGGCGCGACTTCGACCTGCGCGGAGCGAAGGTGCTGGCGCTCGATCCCGCGGGAGGCCCGCTCGCGGTCGTGCTGCATCCGGCGGCGCGGCCGGGAGGCGAGGCACGCACCGCTGTCGAGGTCGGCGCGACGCGCGGATTGACGGCGGAGGAGATCGTCGCGCGTGAACGGGCCTGGGAGGCGGGCCAGCGGGAGCGCGTCGAGTCCTACGTCGGCGATATGAACGCGTCGCTGCGGTTTCGCGTCGCGGACGTCAACGAGACGTTCGACCTGACGATCCGCGGTCCCTTTTTCTACCGGCGCGGCGAGCCCGCGGACTGGCAGTGGAACGAGTTCTATTTAAACGGCGTGAAGTGGAAGGGCAAGACGCTCCCGAAGCTTCCGATCCTGCAGCCTGAGAAGGTCACCACTCTTCCGCTCGATCTCCGGCTTTCGGAGGACTACGCCTACGAGCTGAAGGGCGAGGGCACCGTCGAGAGCCGCCGCGCGTACCACGTCGCCTACACGCCGAAGAGCTCCGTCGCCGCCAAGGCGGTCTACCGCGGCAGCGTGTGGATCGACAAAGAAACGTTTGCGCTTCTGCGCCGGGACTCGATCCAGATGAACCTGAAGGGCGAGACGCTTTCCAACGTTCAGACCGAGTATTACCGGCCGGTCCCCGGCCATCCGGATCTGCTTCTGCCTCTCGAGATCAAGGGAACGCAGGTCTTCTCGACGGCCGGCCGCACGACCGCGATCGAGCGCGACGTCGTCCTGACGACGGTCGAACTCAACTCGCCGGAGTTCCTCGACCGGCGCGCGAAGGCCTACGCCTCCGAGTCCCAGATGATCCGCGATACCGAGGTCGGGATGCGCAACTTGATCCCCGATCCGGCCGTTCCCGGGGGTCGGATCGTCGAAACGAAGGTGTCGAAGAAGAGCACGTTCGCCATCCTTGGCGCTTTCTACGACAAGTCGCTCGATTACCCGATTCCTCTGATCGGCGTCCAGCATTTCAACTTCGACCTCTTCGGGAAGGGTAAGCAGCTGTCCGTCTTCTTCGCGGGCGCGCTGCTCACGACCAACTATTCCGACCCGTCCTTTCTCGGAAGCCGGTTCGATTTCGGCGCCGACCTCTTCGGAGCCGCGGTGGCGTTCGGCGACGTCTCCTACCGAAACGGATCGCAGGTCTCTTCCGAGAAAATCAAGCATCTGCCCGCCGTCCTGCAGTTGAACCTCGGGCATCCGCTCGGCCCCTATCTCAAGGCGTCTCTGGGCGTGTTCGCGAAATACGACAACTACCAGCGGGACAAGGACACCGGCCCCGCTTTCGTGACGCCGGTCGACACCATGACCAACGGCGCCGAGTTGAAGCTCGTCGCGAACCTCTCGGGCTTCAACGCCTCGGTCTCCGGAAACTACTTCCGGCGGCAGAAGTGGGAGTTCTGGGGAGACCCCGCCACGTCCGAGTTTCAGCCGTCGCAGAAGGATTACTTCCGGTGGGACGCGACTCTCTCGAAGGACCAGTACTTCTCGGGCTTTCGAAAGCTCCACGTTTCGGTCTCCTACCTCGGCGGCACGGATCTCGATCGCTTCTCCAAGTACGAGTTCGGCGCGTTCTCCGGCCACCCGCTGCGGGGGTTTCAGAGCGGGAGCCTGCGCACGGAGCGGGCCTATCTCGCCAACCTCTCCTACGGGATCAACATCGAGGACATCATCCGGTTCGAAGGCTTCTACGACCAGGCGCTCTTAAACGACCGGGTTTCGGGATTCAAGAACACATAC
>JALYUA010000287.1 GCA_030854005.1 Acidobacteriota bacterium | reverse complement strand
CGTCCGGGTATTCCAGCAGATCGGCGCCATCGATCTGACGCTGGCAACGTTACTCTCCTCTCACGCGAACGGGCTGCATACGATCGCGGCGCATGGCAGCGCGGCACTTCGGGACGAATTTCTTCCGAGGTTGGCTTCGGGTCGAGACCTCTGTGCCTTTGCCCTGACGGAGCGAACTGCTGGATCGAATCCGCGGGCGATCGAGACGCTCGCCGTGCCGGACCTATCGGGCGGTTGGACGTTGAGCGGGGAAAAGTATCTCGTGGATTCCGGAGCGTGGGCAAGCGTGATCGCCGTGTTCGCGCAGACATCGGATTTCACCGGAAGGCCGGCAGGCGTTTCCGCGTTCGCGATTCCCCGCGGAACACCGGGTCTGTCGGTCGGACCCGAGTCGTTGACCATGGGCCTCAAGGGAATGGTCCAGAACGACCTCCGCCTGGACAGGGTCCGAGTCGGGGCGGAGGGACTGCTCGGATCGGTCGGAGCAGGGATACAGATCAGTCAGGAGATCCTGTCGATCGCGAGGCTCCATCTCGCGGCGAAGAGCGTCGGTGGGATGAAGAGATGTCTCCAGCTTCTCCTTCGATACGCCAGCCGCCGGCACGTCGCGACGGGCCTGCTGTGGGAAAACCCCGTGACGCAGTCTCGCGTGGGACAGATCATTTCGGCAGTGGGGGCTGTCGAGTCGCTCGTGGAACGGATCGCGAACGGCGTCGACGCCGGGGAGGAGATCCCCGCCGAGGCATTTCTGGCGTGCAAGGTCGCGGCGTCGGAGTATCTCTGGAAGACCGCGGACGCGCTCCTGCAGGCGCTTGGCGGTCGTGGATACGAGGAGCCGAATCTCGCGTCCCAGATCCTGAGGGACGCCCGGTCCTTTCGCTTGAGCGAGGGGCCGACCGAGACGCTTCTCATGTATGTGGGGTCCCGGGTGATCCACGCGGGCCGGGAGCTCGACGGATACATTGCCAAAGGGCTCGGCTCGCGCCGCGTGGCGGACCGACTGAGCGACGGTAGCGAGCGGATCCGGGCCTTCTGCGCAAGGATAGATCTTCCCGGGAAGATCGGCGTGGTGAACGCTTCCTACTGGGTGTCGTCGCGGGTGGGGGAGGCCGCGATGTGGGCGGTTCTCGCAGCAGCCGCCGAACACGGCGATCACAATGGCCACCAGGGATCCGGGTCATGGGCCTCCAGGAAGCTCGAGGAAAGCATCCGAGCCGGGTCGAGCGATGGACCGGCATATTGGGCCCTCGCACGCGCGGAGACTGCGCGGGATCTGATCGCCGGCTACTCGGAGACGATCGGAGATGTCGAGCAGATCGCGCGCGACCCGCGGATGGAACCCGACCCGCTGCTTCGCCGACAGGCGTCCATCATCGGCCGGAAAGGCGCTCCTGCGGCCCTGGACCTCCCCATCGGCGGCGAGGGTACGGCGTGCGACGTAGAACTGTCGGACAGCGCTTCGGCGGGACTCCGCGTCCTGGCCTCGAAAGCGGGCGTTCCGGTCGAAGCCGCGTTCCTCGCCGCCCTGGGCGCCCTCGTCCACCGCCACACGGCCTCCGAGAAGGTAACGATCCGCCTCGAGGACGGGGCTCGGGGGCTGGACGTCTCGATGAGGTTTCCAACAGGGGTATCCATGGAGGAGACGCTCGCCCAAGTGGCCGGCGCCCTGGACGTTCGCGCGGCCGGACGAGACCGCCGATGCAACGCGGACGATGCCGCGCCGGAAGTCGTGCTCGTGACGTTTGGCGCGTCCGCGCCGCCCTTCCCTTCCGGCGGGGCGTTGACGGTCGTCCTGCGGAGCGAAGACGCCTCACGTTCCGAGTGGACATACGAAGGACGAAGCCTGGGACGCTCGCATCCATCGAGACTCGCGGAAAGGCTCGATGAGCTGCTTAAGTCCTGGATTCGCGAGCCGAGCGCACTCGTCTCAAGACTCTCGATCCTTTCCGCGCCGGAGCATCAGCAAATCGTTCACGCCTGGAACGAGACTTCGTCCGCCTATCCCGAATCGTGCGTCCACCATCTGTTCGAGGGCCAGGCCGAGCGCGGTCCGCAACGGGTCGCCGTGGTCTGCGACGGCGATTCCATGACCTATGGCGAACTCGACGCGCGCGCCGATCGTCTCGCGTGGACGCTCCATGAATTCGGAGTCCGCCCTGGGATGCCGGTCGGATTGTGCGTCGATCGTTCCGTGGAACTCGTGGTGAGCATTCTCGGAATTCTCAAGGCCGGCGGGGCATACGTCCCGCTCGATACGGGGCAGCCCGCTCGCCGGCTCGCACACGTGCTGGAGGACACCCGGGTGCCCGTGATCGTGGCCGATCCGGAGCTCGCGAAGCGGCTGCCAGCACACTCCGCGCGGCTTATTTTTCCCGGCGCTCGGAGCAAGCTCGCCCCGTTCGACCCCCGAGAGGACGCAATGGGCTCGTTGGCCCCGGACAACACGGCTTACGTCCTGTACACCTCCGGTTCGACGGGAAAGCCGAAGGGCGTGGAAGTCTGCCATCGCTCGGTCGTCAACTTCCTTGTCTCGATGCAGCGACGGCCCGGGTTTTCGGAGAACGATGTCCTCGTGGCGATTACGACGATCTCCTTCGACATCGCCGGCCTCGAGCTGTTTCTCCCGCTCGTCAGTGGAGGGTGCGTGGTGCTCGCGAACGACCGCACGGCGAGGGACGGCGTCGCTCTGTCGAAACTGATCGAAGAGAGTGCCGCCACCGTTGTGCAGGCGACTCCGGCAACGTGGCAAATGCTCCTTTCATCCGGCTGGACCGGCAGTCCGCGGCTCAAGGCGCTCTGCGGCGGGGATTCCCTGACGGGGGAGCTCGCCAGGAGCATTCGCTCTCGAACGGCGTCCCTGTGGAATATGTATGGCCCGACGGAAACGACGATCTGGTCGTGTATCGACGAGGTCACCGCGGACCCCGATCCGATCACGATCGGCCGCCCGATCGACAACACGCGCGTTTACCTTTTGAACGGAGAGTTCCAGCCCGTTCCCGTTGACGTGGCTGCCGAGATCTTCATCGGCGGCGACGGCGTCGCGCGGGGTTACTGGAACCGGCCGGACCTGACAGCCGAGAGGTTTCTCCCTGACCCTTTCCGTCCGGGCGAACGGATCTATCGCACCGGAGATGCCGGCCGGTTTCAGCCGGATGGCCGCGTCGAACATCTCGGCCGCCTCGATCGGCAGGTGAAAATCCGCGGCTTTCGCGTCGAGCTCGCCGAGATCGAGACCGCTCTCGCGAGCCACCCCGCCCTGCAGGAGGCCGTCGTGGAACCGCACCGTATCGAGCCGGACGACGTCCGCCTCGTCGCGTTCGTCACTCTCGGGGACGGAACGGCACCGGCGGGTCTCGTTTCGGCGCTGCGCAGGCACGTCGCGGAGCGTGTCCCGGCGTACATGGTTCCCGGATCCTTCATCGTGCTCCCGTCCCTTCCGCTCACGCCGAACGGTAAGTTGGATCGAAAAGCGCTGCGCGTCCTGGCGGCCGAAGAGATGACCCCGGAGCCGGTCGCGTTCGCCGGCTCGCACGTCGAGCGCGAGATCGGGAACATCTGGTCGGGCCTGCTTCGCGCGCCGAAGCTCGACCTCGACTCCGACTTCTTCCTCCTCGGAGGACACTCGCTCCTCGCAACCCAGGTGGTGTCGCGCCTGCGCGAGGCATTCGGCGTCGAGATCCCGATTGGCGTGATGTTCGAACGGACGACGATCGCCGCGCTGGCGAACGCCGTCAGCGACGCGCTCGAGAATCGGTTCGAGTCCGGCGCGGCCGATGCGCCGTACGCGGACAGGTTCCCTGCCGGCGCGTCGCCCTGGCCGGCGCTCGAACGCGTCGAGAGGAGCGCCGAGCTCGAGCTCTCAGCCGCCCAGCAGGCCCTGTGGCTACTCGACCGGCTCGAGCCGGGGAGCGCCAGGTACAATGCCGCCGTCGCTTTCCAGCTCAACGGAGCGCTCGACGTCGAAACGTTGAGAGCGTCCATCGACGCAATGGTCGAGCGACACGAGTCGCTGCGCACCCGTTTCGAAGTCCGCGCGGAACGGCCGGTGCAGACGATCGACCCCGCGGGCGCCTGGCCTGTCTCTGTCGTCGACCTCGAATCGGCGCCGGACGCCCTGCGAGACGCGGCTCGCCGGCGATGGATACAAGAGGAGGCCGAGCGTCCATTCGATCTGGAGCGAGGGCCGCTGGCGCGCGCGATCCTCCTGCGATCCAGCCCCACCGAGCACGTTTTGCTCGTGACCCTGCACCACATCATCAGTGACGGCTGGTCGATGGAGGTGCTCCTGCGGGACCTGGCAAAGGAGTACGAGGCTCGGCTGCACGGCCGTTCCGCATCCCTGAGCCCCCTGCGCTTTCAGCACGCGGACTTCGCCTCGTGGCAGCGAAAGAGATTGCGGGGGCCCGCATTCGAAGGGGACCTCGCATACTGGCGCGAGCAGCTTCGGGGCCTACCCCCCCTCGAGCTTCCCGCCGATCGTCGGCGAGGTTCCGGACTCGGTCACCGGGGAGCGATCCGGAGATTCGCCCTGAGCGCCACCCTCTCCGAGACTCTGCACCGCCTCGGCCAGAGAGAGAGGGCGACCGACTTCATGACCCTGATGGCCGCCTGGCAAGCGCTCCTCTCGCGCCACAGCGGCCAGGAAGATTTCGGGGTCGGGTTTCCCATCGCCAACCGGGTTCACCCCGATGCGGAGCGCGTGATGGGTTGCTTCGTCAACACGCTGGTGCTTCGGGCGGACCTGGCGGGTGATCCGAGTTTCGTCGATCTCCTGAGGCGTGTGCGCGAGCGAGCGATCGACGCGTATGCCCACCAGGCCGTCCCGTTCGAGCAGGTGGTCCAGGAGCTCGGTGTGCGGCGGCAGGTCGACCGCAACCCCCTGTTTCAGGTGATGTTCGATCTGCAAAACGCGCCGTGGTCGGAGGTCTCTCTACCTGGCATCGAGGTGACGCCACTCCCCGTCACGACTCGGACGGCCAAGTTCGACATGACTCTCACCGCCCGGGAGCAGGAAGGCCGGTGGGTCGGCCACTGGGAGTACAGCGCCGACCTGTTCGAGGCGTCCACGATCGAACGAATGGCGGGTCATTTCGAGACACTGCTCGAAGCCGTGGCCGCCGACCCGGACCAGCGCGTCGGAGACCTGCCGCTCGTTCCATCGATCCCGGATCCGGTGTCCTGAACACGAGGCGACCCGCGTGGGGCGTCGGACAAATGAAATTGTCGGCCGCGTCAGGCCTTCGTCCAGATCCCATCTGGCAGACCCGGTTCCCAAGGGCGGCGCCGAACTCCGGCGACAACGGCGCGCGGATCCTCAGTTCCCCGGGTCCACGATCCGCCCGAACCTGAGACGCCGGACGACTCCTGTGCATCGTGAACCCCTTCTCGAGGTCTGAGGCTCCCCATTGGTTCAACGTCGATTCCGGTGGACGAAGATCTCTGACCCGCTTGGGCCCACGACTCCCCGGCTCAGCCTTCCAGGGAGTCTGGAAACGGCGCCGCCGATCGCGTCTTGAGCACAGTACCGGAGGCCGCGCCATTCCTCGCTCTGGGATAATCGCTTGACATTGCGAAGAGTGCCTGGCGCTCCGACGGTCCACAAATTCGGCGGAGCTTCGCTCGCGGACGGAAAAGCTCTCGCGCACGCGCTGTCGCTCCTCGAATCTGCGCCCGCTCGGGCCGTCGTCGTCGTGTCGGCCTTTGCGGGCGTGACGGACGCCTTGCTGGCGCTCGGCCGGAGCCTCGCGCGGAAAGAAGAAGCGCCGGCGCGGGAG
>JALYUA010000261.1 GCA_030854005.1 Acidobacteriota bacterium | reverse complement strand
CGTCCGGACGCTCCTTCTCGACGATGCGCTCCAGGTACTCGGGCGTCAGCGGCTCGACGTACGTGGCATCGGCGATCTCGGGATCCGTCATGATCGTCGCGGGGTTGGAGTTGACCAGGATGACCCGGTAACCCTCCTTCCGCAGCGCTCGCACGGCCTGCGTTCCGGAATAGTCGAACTCGCTCGCCTGCCCGATGACGATGGGCCCGGAACCGATGACGAGGATCGACTGGATGTCGGTCCGTCTGGGCATCAGCCGCGGCCCGGGCCGGGGCAATCGGGAAATGAATTCATCGGGCGGGCGGGGAGTCTATCGCGTTCAAGGGAGCGCGCGGATCGCGCGGATCCGGATGGAAGGCTGCCCGCCGGTGGGCGGCCGAACCATCCGCTCAGAATCCGGCCGCAACCCTTTGGAACACGAGAGGCGGCGCAAGCGCGCGATCACCGCGCGCGCGACCCCGGACGTCAGGTCCTAGGATCCGGCCCGCGGCGCCTGCTCCCCCACGCGCCGGGTTCCGGGGCGCGCCGAGGCCGGGGGGGCGACGGACCGTTCCGGCCCGCACGTTCCACGCAGGATCGTGCCGTGCCGGCCGACCGCAAAGATCTGGCCCGAGAGGGCGCGGATTTTGTAGAGGTCGTTGGTCGTCTGAGACGGCACCGGCGCCCACGTCGCACCGTCCGGGCTCTCGAGCCTCACCCCGCCCTCGCCGACCGCGACGTAGCGGGATCCCGTCCACGCGACGCCTCCCAGGCCGGCGCCGGTGCCGGCATACCGCTCTTCCCAGCGAATGCCGTCCGTGCTCGTCAACACGGCGCCGCTATCACCGACCGCGACGAACCCGGAGCCGTTCGACGCCACGTCGGATAAGGTGCCTCCGGAATTCGCATAGCGGAGGGTCCAATGGAGGGCATCCGGGCTCGTCGACACGACCCGCGCCGCGTCTGCGCCCACGCCGACGTACTGCCGCCCGTCGTAAGCCACCGCATAGAAGCCGCCCTGCGCGCGATCACCCGCGAGCCAGGTAATCCCGTCCCGGCTCGTCTCCGTGGTCCCCGAGTAGCCTACCGCGACGAATTGA
The DNA here is from genome assembly GCA_030854005.1 of Acidobacteriota bacterium. Lineage (GTDB taxonomy): Bacteria > Acidobacteriota > Thermoanaerobaculia > UBA5066 > Gp7-AA6 > JALYUA01. The sequence continues at coordinate 11,717 of JALYUA010000261.1, read as the reverse complement.
GACCCGTCCCATAAAACGTCCATGAACGTGTCGGTCCGCTCGGGAGAGACGGATGCCCACGTCACGCCGTCTGCACTGGAGAGAATCGTGCCCTGGTTGCCGACCGCGACCCAGCGGCTTCCGCTCCCGGCCACCCCGTAGAGGTGCCGCGTGCTGTTCTTTCCGCGGGGCGTCCACGCCGCGCCGTCCGGACTCGTCAGGATCGTCGTGTACACGCCGACGGCGACGTACTGTTTTCCATCCCAGGCTATCGAAGTGATGGCGTTGTTGCGATAGCCACCGCCGGCGGGAGTCCACGTCGCACCGTCGCGGCTCGTCAGAACGGAGCCCCGGGCGCCGACGGCGACCAAAGTCGAGCCGTCGGTCGCGAGAGCGGCGAGATCGCTGATCGTCGGAGAAGCCGCATGCGTCCATCGCGCGCCGTCGGCGCTCGAGAAAACGGTCCCGGCCTCCCCGACTCCGACGAAGCCGGAGCCCGTCCACTGGATCGACTGCATCGGAACGGCGAGCCCCTGCGAGTCGCTCGACCACTGCATTCCGTCGGCGCTGCGCAGGACGCTCGCGGTCGCCAGGAATCCGGTCGATCCGACGACGAACTGGGAGCCGTTCCAGGCGACGGCGGAAAGAATGTCACGCGTTTCGAAAGGCGCCGCGGCCCAGGAGACCCCGTCCGCGCTGACGAGCAGCGCGCCGAGATCGCCGACCGCCACGTAACGGGACCCGTTCCACGCGATGTCACGAAGGTTCTTCGAGGAGCCCGACGTCCTCGGCGTCCACGCGGCCCCGTCCGGGCTGGTGGTCACCGCGCCCGCGGCGCCGACCGCGACGAACTGCGACCCGCTCCACGAGATCCGGCGCAGCGTCTGCGCGGTTCCCGAACCGTGAGGGGTCCAGGAGACTCCGTCCGGGCTCGTCATCGCCGCTCCGCCGGCCCCGACGGCCAGGAAGAGAGAGCCGTTCCAGGAGACCGCCTCGAGGTCGGCCGGGGAGTTCGATACGCGCGGCGTCCACGCCGATCCGTCGGGGCTCGTCAGAACCGTACCGGCGGCGCCGACCGCGACGAACGTTCCTTTTCCGAACGCGACGCCGCCCAGGCGGTTGCCCTGGGGCGTCGGGTTCAGCCACTGGAAATCTCCGCACTGTCCCGCGGCGGGAAGGGCCAGCAGAATCGACACCGCGGCCGCGAAGAGGGATTTCGTCAACGTGCGGTACATGTCGGACCTCCGGCTGGTGCGTCGATTATAGACCGGGCGTCGGGGCGCGCCGCGAAGAAAGGGGGCTGGCGATTCTCGCCCGACCGCGGCGTGCGAGGGAGATCGAAATGGGCGGATCGCGACCGCCGTCTCTCGTCGGGGGCGCTGTTATTCGTCGCGGAGCTTGTCGGGGTCGCGGCGCGCGAGGGTGCGCATGCGCGTCCAGAGATCGAGCCGGGCGGGAGCCATCGAGGGTCCGAACCCGAAGCCGGCGGAAACCCGCGCCGCGACGGCGTCCGGATTCTCGGCCAGCAAAGCGGCCATCTTTCGGTCGGGAGCATCGGTCTCGCTGATGCGCGCCTGATATCCGCGTCCGAAGGAGCACGCGAGCGAGACCAGGGCCAGCGTCTGCGCTTCCGGACTCGCGTCGCGATTGCGCCTGGCGTAGCGGATCAGCCAGGCGGCCAGATCGGCCTCGACCGATACGGCCGCGGAAGCGGGCACCCGATACTCTTCGAGAGCCGCTCGGATCGGGAGGAGCGCTCTTCGAAACACCTCGCTCACTCGAACTCCGGGGGCCTGTTCCCCGCCTGGGCGTCCGTTTCGCGTGTGCGTCATCGCCACCCTTCCTCTGACATCGCTTGTGTTCTGATACGCAAGATCTTACTCCCGTTCGGCCCAAAGGGCCTCCGGCGAGCCGGAAACGCGCCGTCCGCCCGGCGGACCGGCGGACCGGCGGACCGGCGGACCGGCGGCGGCTACTCGTACCGGAGCGCCTCGGCAATGTCGATCCGGGAAGCGCGCCGGGCGGGCAGCCAGGACGCCACCAGAATCGCGAGTGTCGCGAAGCCGACGATGGCGACAAGGTCGATGCCTCGCACGAGAAACGGGATGAACGAGACGAAATAGATCTCGGCAACGCCCGGAGGGAAGGACAGCAGGCGAAACGTCGTCGCCGCCCAGCAGATGAGCGCTCCGAACAGGATCCCCGCCAGGACGCCGCTGCCGCCGAGAAGGGCGCCGAGCCAGACGAAGACCCGGGAGAAGAAGCGCGGTTCCGCGCCGAGCGTGGCGAGGACGCCGATGTCGCGCTTCTTCTCCTGGACCGTCATGACGAGCGTGGCCACGACGTTGAAGGTCGAGACGGCGACGATCAGTCCGATCACCAGGAAGAGTGTCGTCTGCTGGAGAGCGAGGGCGGAGAAGAGGCCGCCGTTCATCGAGCGCCAGTCGGTGACCGAGAATCCGCGTCCGGCGGCCTTCTCGATCGCCCGGGCGGCGCCGCTCACGTCCGAAGACGGCGCCAGGCGGACCTCGATCACGTCGGCGGGAGACTCCAGCCGGCAGAGCGCGCGCAGGACCGTGCGGTCCAGGAAGACCCACTCGGAGTCGTACTCCGCGAAATTCGTGCGGAAGATCCGCGCGACCCGAAACTGCCCGAAACGGGGCGAGAGACGCCCGGTGTCGCGGGCGCGGTCGGGGACGCCCAGCGTGACGGCGTCGCCCGGGCGCACGTCGAGGCGCCGGGCGAGCTCGGTTCCGATCGCGATTCCCGGCAGCTCGCCGCCTCCGCCCCGCGTCAGCGCGCGCTCGGCGTCGGGAAGGTAGGCGTCGATCTCCGAGACGGCCCGCTCGCGCCCCGGGTCCACGCCCTTCAGAATCGCGTCCGCCCCGTCGGGCGTCGAGACCGAGGAGGCGACGCCGGCTTGGTAGATCACCGGGGCAACCGCGCGGACGCCCCGGACGGCCGCGATCCGGCGTTCCGCGGCCTCCGTATCGGAGTAGCCGCCGGACGGCAGGGAGAGCGGGAACACGACGACCTCGGCGTTGGAGCCGATCAGCTTCTCGCGGATCTCGGTGCGATATCCGGAGAGGAGCCCCATCGCCACGACGAGCGCGGCGACGCCGAGCCCGATGCCCGCGATCGAGAGCAGGGAGACGGAGGAGACGAGCCGCGAAGGCCGCGCGCGCAGGTACGCGAGCGCCACTTCGAGCTCCAGCGGCATCAGGAGCCCGTCGGACTCGAGGCCGCCGGGCTCAAGACTGCCGGCTGGCGCGCGACGCCCTCCCTCGCCTCGCGCATCGATCGCACGAAGTCCTGAAAGAGGCCGTGCGAATCGCGCGGCCCGGGCGCCGACTCGGGATGAAACTGCGCCGCCAGAATCGGGAGCGTCGCGTGCCGGAAGCCCTCGAGGGTGCCGTCGTTCAAGTTGCGGTGCGTCGGGACGATCTCCCCGGGAAGCCGGTCGGGATCGACCGCGAACCCGTGATTCTGCGACGTGATGGCAACGGCGCCCGTTGCGACGTCGGCGACCGGGTGGTTGGCGCCCCGGTGGCCGAATTTCAGCTTGAAGGTCTCGCCTCCGAGCGCGAGGCCGAGCAGCTGGTGCCCGAGGCAGATGCCGAAGATCGGCCGTTTCGGGATCAGCCGCTCGATCTGACGGATCGGGCCGGCGAGGGCCGAGGGGTCGCCCGGCCCGTTCGACAGAAAGATACCGTCCGGACGGGCCGCCAGGATTGCCTCGGCGGTCGACGACGCGGGGAACACGGTGACGCGGCAATGCGCCGCGTTCAGCAGCCGGATGATGTTCCTCTTCATCCCATAGTCGATCGCCGCGACGTGAAACTCCTCCGCCCCCGACGCCGGGGACACCGAGATCTCCGGGGCGGACACTGTGAGGGCCAGGTCGCTTCCGACCATCCCCGGCGAGGAGAGCACCTCCCGAAGCAGATCCTCCGGCTTCTCGAATTCCGTGGAGATTCCGGCGCGCATGGCGCCTTCCGTCCGGATTCTTCGCACGAGCGCGCGCGTGTCGAGGCCGTGCAGTCCGAGGACGCCGGCCTCGTCCAGATAGTCCGCGAGGCTCCGCTCGCCGCCGGTGCCGCTCCACCGCTCCGGAAAGTCGCGCGCCACGAATCCCGACACGTGGACTTCGCCAGACTCGGCTTCGTCGGCGCGGATTCCGTAGTTGCCGATGTGCGCGGCGGTCATCACGACGATCTGGCCCGCGTACGACGGGTCCGTCAACACTTCCTGGTAGCCGCTCATCGCAGTGTTGAACACGATCTCGCCGTACCGCGTGCCGGGCCGTCCGATGGCCTCACCGCGCCAGGCGCTGCCGTCTTCGAGGACGAGAAGGCCGTTCACGCCGTGCGGCCGACGACGGGCGCGAGCAGGCGGACCTCGCGGACGAGCTCGGCGAACATGTCCGGAAGAAGGGCCTGCGGCCCATCCGAGAGCGCGGACTCCGGGTGCGCGTGGACCTCGATCAGGAGTCCGTCCGCGCCGCAGGCGACCGCCGCCCGCGAGAGCGGAAGGACCTTCTGGCGCTTCCCGGTCCCGTGAGACGGGTCGACCAGGATCGGTAAATGCGAGATGCGGCGCACGTAAGGGATGGCGGCGAGATCGAGGGTGTTCCGCGTGTGGTCCGCGAACGTCCGCACTCCACGCTCGCAGAGCATGACCTCGTAGTTGCCTTCCGCCAGGAGGTACTCGGCCGAGAGAAGCAGCTCCTCGATCGTCGCCGACATCCCGCGCTTCAAGAGCACGGGCTTGCGCATCTGCCCGATTTTCCGCAGCAGGGAAAAGTTCTGCATGTTTCGCGCGCCGATCTGGAGGCAGTCGGCGTACTCGGCCACGGTCTCCGCCGTTTCCGTGTCCAGCACCTCGGTCACGATCGGCAGCCCCGTTTCCTCGCGCACCTTCGCCAGGATCTTCAACCCCGCCACGCCGAGACCCTGGAACGAGTAGGGCGACGTCCGCGGCTTGAAGGCCCCCCCGCGATAGAGGTTCGCGCCCGCCGCCTTGACCAGGTGGCCGATCTCGAGGGCCTGCGCCTCCGACTCGACGGCGCACGGTCCGGCGACGATCGCGAGATGTTTTCCTCCCACGGGCACGCCCCGGATCGAGACCACCGTGTCCTCGCGCTTGGTTTCCCGCGAGACGAGCTTGTAGGGCGCGGAGACGGGGATGACTTCCGCGACGCCCGGGAGGTTCTCGAAGGCGCCCGGCTCGACCGTGCCGCGATTGCCCGTGATCCCGATCGCGGTGCGCTGCGCGCCGGGGATCGGATGCGCGTCGAGACCCAGTCCCCGGACGGTTTCGACCACGCGCCGCACATCTTCGGCGCTGGCCGCCGCGTCCATGACGATGAGCATCGGGGTGCTATCATCATGGTCCGGATCACACCCTGTCAAACTCGTCGAAAGGCAGCCCGGCATGAGACGGATCGCTCTTTCACGGCTCCCGTCGCGACTCGCGTGCGTCGCGGTGGCCGCGCTCATGCTCTCCTCTCCCCTCCTCGCTTACAACGTCAAGCTGAAGGACGGTTCGATCATCTTCGCCCGCACGAAGTACGAGGTGAAGGGCAAGAAGGCCATCATCACGCTCCAGAACGGGACCGTCACGAGCTACGACCTCTCGCAGATCGACATCCCGGGGACCGAGCAGTACAACAAGGACAACCCGGGCAACGTGCTCGTGATCGACAACACCGGCGACAGTCAGCTCACCGTTCCCCTCCCGACGCCCAATCCGACGGTCAGCCTGCAGGACGTGATCCGGAAGAAAAAGGTCTCTTTGGATACGCGCACCGGGCGGAACACCGCCGCCGAGAACGCCGCCGCCGCGTCGATGCAGGTCGATGCCGCCGTGGATCAGGCGTTCCGCAAAGTTCTCGACGGCGCCGGGATCGCGCAGTACCGGCCCACCTCGACGCACGGCAAGATCCGCTTCCTCGCGACGACCAACAACGAAGAGACGGTGTTCAACACCATTTCTGCGGCCGCCCGCGCCGTCGCGGACCTCGCCGCGCGGGGCCGGGACATTTCCGCGGAAATCGTTCTGACCACCTCCGGAGGCGAGTCGGGAGGGGTCTTCGAGATGAACGCCGACCAGGCGCGCCTGATCGTCAACGGCAACATCACCGTCGCGGACTATTTCCTGAAGAACGTGATCCTCTGACCTTCCGCCCGGCGCGCCGCGGGGCGCTCCGGGGAGACCCGGTCCGGCATCGAGGAGAGACATGGCTCAGGCTCATCCCCAGAACTACAAGAATCACCGGCGGTTCATCCCGATCTATCACTTCGTGGCGTTCGGGATTCTCGCGATCAATCTCATCTATGCGCTCGTCCGCCTCGTGCGGGTTCCGTCCTGGGAATCCGGCCTGTCTCTCGCGGTCGCCTTTGCCCTGCTCTGCCTCTTCTTCTTTTCGAGGGTCTTCGCGCTGACCGTTCAGGACCGGGTGATCCGCCTCGAGATGCGGCAGAGGCTCACCGCGATTCTGCCGGCGGACCTGCGCGGGCGGATCGAGGAGCTGAACCGGGACCAGATCGTCGCGCTCCGCTTCGCGGGCGACGCCGAAATGCCCGACCTCGTGCGGGAAGTCCTGACGAACAAGATCGTCAACCGCGACGAGATCAAGAAGAGGATCAAGGACTGGCAGGCCGACTACTTCAGGTGCTGAGCTCTCAGCTCTCAGCTCTCAGCTCTCAGCTGTCAGCTGTCAGTCCTGAGTCCCCCTGGTCTCCGCCTTCTTCCAGATCGTCATCTCGCGGCACAGCCACGTGCCGGCAATCACCGAAGCGGCCCAGATGACGAAAGACAGCCCACGCGTCAGCGCGGCGAGGCCCCGGTCCCAGCCGAGGAGCCCGAGCCGTGAAAGCATCCAGTTCCAGTCGTGGATGGGATCCGGGACGAAACCCACCAGGGGAAGCTCCTGCGCCCGCGCGTCCCCGACATACGCCGCGAGTCCGAACAGGGACGAGGCCAGCCACGCGGCCGCGACCGTGATCCCGAACCAGTCCCGCTGCCGCGCGAGGATCCATCCGGCCGCGACCGGCGCCGCGACCTGCGCGACGCTTCCGCCCGCGACGGAGGGCCACCGGCCCGCCCATCCGAGGACCAGATGGCCGAGCTCGTGGACTCCCAGAGTGATTCCGCCGAAGAGGTCCGTCGAGAGCGGGTCGCGAAGGCGGCGAAGGCCGGACCAGGCGAAGTAGAGGACGAGAGGCGCGCGCCAGAGCCAGGACCGGCCGGCGCACCACTCCCGCGCCTGCCTCTTCCAGGCGGAAATCCGGGCACGCGCGGCCGGGGCGTCGAGCGTCGGGAGACTGGACCCCCCGGGCGGTGGAGGACCGCTTCGAATCGCCCCTTTCGCGCTCTCGCGCCGGAGCGGAGGCTCGCCGATCGAGGGAGGCTGGACGAACACTCCCAAATCGGGCGCTCGTTCCGTCAGGAGCCTTCGAGCGTGTCCGGAACCGGAGTCAGATGGTAGCGGGCGTCCTCCCCGACCGTGCGCTGGAACCTGTCGGCGAAGGAGGGCAGCTCTCCGGCCGGCTCGTCCGCGAAGATCCGCTCGACGCGGTGCAGCGGGAAGAACACGGTCGCGGGAAAGAAGGTGAGCGGCTCCTTGTGCGCGATCTCCCTGACCCACCCCTCGAATCCTTCGAGCGAGAGCCCCCGGACGATGACGCCGGTCGCGTCCCTTTCCCGAAGGAGTCCCCAGAACTTCTCGCGCGGGTTGACCAGGGCGACCAGAACGAAGTCGCCCGGCTTCATGGCGCCGCGGCCTGCGACAGCTCGATCAAAAGGCCGTGGCCCGCATCCGGATGCAGGAAAGCGATTTTCTTCCCGTCGGCGCCGGCGACGGCGGCGCGGTGCAGAAGGCGGAAACCCCGTGAGGCGAGCTCTTCGAGAGCCTTCTCGATGTCGTCGACCGAGAAGCACACGTGATGGACCCCCGGCCCGCGCTTCACGAGAAACTTCGCGACCGGCGAATCCTCCGCCGTGGGCTCGAGCAGCTCGATCCGGCTCTCCCCGACCGGCAGGAATGCGGTCCGCACCTTCTGCGACGGCACCTCCTCGCGATGCGCGACTTCGAGGCCGAGCGCCGCGTAGATGTCGAGCGCGTCGTCGATCGAGACGACCGCCACGCCGATGTGGTCGATTTTGAAGGCGGGCATGGGGGAAAAGCTATCAGCTCTCCGCTGTCAGTTGTTCGTCGTCCGTTGTCGGCCGCGCACGACCTCCTCGAAGAGTCGCGCCGACGCGGCGTGAGGATCTTCCTGGCGAGCCGCGACACGCGCGACCGCCTCGGCCAGGCCGCCGCCGGCGCGCGAAGGCGCCTCGACTTCCCGGCGGAAGCGCTCGTCGAGGACGGCCAGGAGACGGGCCCGCGCGCGGCGCTGCGCCCGCCTCTGTCCCTCTTCTCCCGCATGCAGGTGCTCCGCGTGGCGAGCGAAGGCGTCGATCGCCTCCGGAACTCCCGCGGCCGAGGGGGCGACCGTGCGGACGATCGGAGGCCGCCAGCCGGACGCCGGGGCCAGGTCGAGCATCATCGACAGCTCCGTCTCGGTGCGGGAAGCCCCTTCCCGGTCCGCCTTGTTGACGACGAAGACGTCCGCGATCTCGAGAATTCCGGCCTTGATCGCCTGGATGTCGTCCCCGAGCCCCGGCACGAGGACAACGGCGACGGTCTCCGCCGCTTTCACGATGTCCACTTCGCCCTGCCCGACTCCGACGGTCTCGAGGATCACGACGTCGTAGCCCGCCGCATCGAGAACGTCGGCGGCGTCCCACGTCGCCCGCGCGAGCCCGCCGAGCGCCCCCCGCGTCGCCATCGATCGGATGAAGACGCCCGGGTCCGTGTAGATCTCCGACATGCGGATCCGATCCCCCAGGATCGCGCCTCCCGTGTACGGGGAGGAGGGATCGACGGCGACGATGCCGACCCGGCGGCCATCGGCGCGGTAGGCCTGCGCCAGCCGCTGCACGAGAGTCGATTTGCCGGCTCCGGGCGGCCCGGTGATTCCGAGCGTTCGCGCACGCCCGGTGTGCGGGAACAGGGCGGCGAGAAGATCCGGAGCGCCTCCTTCGCGCTCGAGCGCGGAGATCGCGCGCCCGATCGCGCGCGGGCTTCCGCCGAGAACCCCCTCGACGATCTCGGGGGTCCCCGGACGCGGACGCGAACGGGCGGTCAAAGCCGGATCAGGAACCGAGGAGGCTGCGCGCAATCACGAGCCGCTGGATCTCGCTCGTTCCCTCGCCGATCGTGCAGAGCTTCACGTCGCGGTAGAACTTTTCGACCGGGTAGTCCTTGATGAAGCCGTACCCGCCATGGATCTGGATGGCCTTCTCGGTCGCGCGCACGGCGACCTCGGAGGCGTAGAGCTTCGCCTGCGCCGAAAAGCGCGTGACCTCTTCGCCGGAATCCTTCGCCGCGGCCGCCCGCATCGTCAGGAGCCGAGCCGCGTCAATTTCCGTCGCCATGTCCGCGAGATAGAACTGGATCGCCTCGAATTCCGAGATCGGACGGCCGAACTGGCGGCGCTGCTGCGCGTAGCGAAGCGACGCCTCGTAGGCCCCGCGGGCGATCCCGATCGAGAGCGCCGCGATCGAGATTCTCCCGCCGTCGAGAATTTTCATCGAGTCCACGAAGCCGCTTCCCTCTTTCCCGAGCAGGTTGTCGGCGGGAATGCGGCAGTCCTCCATGACGAGGGTGCACGTGTCCGACGCGCGCATGCCGAGCTTGTTTTCCTTCTTGCCGACCCGGATTCCGGGGTTGTCGAGCTCCACGATGAAGGCCGAGATCCCGTGCTTGACCGCTTTGCGATCCGTGACCGCCATGAGAACCGCGACGTGCGCGACGGAGGCGTTCGTGATGAAGTTCTTCGAGCCGTTCAAGACCCAGTCGTTGCCGTCGCGAACCGCGGTCGTCTTCGTGCCGCTGGCGTCGGAGCCGGCCTCGGGCTCGGTGAGTCCCCACGCGGCGAGCCACTCCCCGGACGCCAGCTTCGGAATGTAGCGGCGCCGCTGGGTCTCGCTGCCGAATTGAAAGATGTGATTCGACCCCAGGGAATTGTGGGCGGCCAGAGACAGGGCGATCGAAGCGTCGACCGCGGCGAGCTCCTCGACGATCGCGGCGTAGTCGCCGTACGAAAGGGCCGAGCCTCCGTATTCTTCGGGGAAGAGGACGCCCAGAAATCCGAGCTCACCCAGCTGCCGGAAGACGTCGAGGGGAAAATGCTGCGCCTCGTCCCACTCCATGACATGGGGCCGGATCTCCGCGTCCGCGAACTCGCGGACCGACTGGAGAATGGCGTCCCGCTCGGCAACCTGGGTCGTCGTCATTTCCCTATTCTAAACGGGGGGACCCGTTTTTCGGGACCCCGCCCCGGCCTCCGGCGGGGCCCCGAAAAAAGCCCTCTTGAAAGCTTGCATCCGAAACATTCTTGTGGGACGTTGCGGCACACGCGCTCCGGGGCAGGGCAATCGCCTGAGCGTCTTCTGGAGCGAATCGAGGAGGTCGATATGTTTCCTGGGAAATCCCTGAGAATCCCGGTTTCGATCGCTGTCGTCCTCGCCTTGAGTGCGCTTCTGGCGCCCGCAAACGCGGCCGCGCAGACGGGCACGGTGCTCGCGACCGGCCTGAAGGCGCCGATGAAAATCTCGTTGACGCCCGCCGGCAACCTCCTCGTCTCCGAGGCGGGCACCGGGCCGAACACGGGCCGCCTCTCCCTCGTCAAGCGCGACGGAACCCGGACTACGATTCTGGACGGCCTGCCTTCAGGCCTTTCGGCCGTCGGAGAGAACGCGCCGTCGGGACCCGCCGGTATCGAGCCGCTGGGCGACTCCTGGTACCTCGTGATCGGCGCCGGCGACGAGAGCCTCCCCGGCGCGACGCCCGGCGTCGAGATCGCCAATCCGAACCCCGCCTCGCCGATCTTGAGCTCGGTCCTCAAGCTGCGTTTTAGCGCCTCGATCGACTCGACCTTCGGGAACTTCGTCATGACCCCGACGCAGCACGCCGCGTTGAAGGGCGGAAGCGCGCTCGTCATCAACAACCCCGCGGGCGAAAACCTCCACGTCTCGCTGCTGGTCGACTTTCCGGACCTGACCGGTCCGCGCTCCTCCAATCCGTTCGGAATCCTGGCGTTCGGAGGCCGCCTCTACGTCGTCGACGCGAGCCAGAACGCGATCCAGAGCGTCGATCCCAACACGGGCGTCTACGTGACCGCCGCCACGTTCGCGCCGCTCTCGAATCCCTCGCCCCCTCCCCCGGTCGTAGACGCGGTGCCGGACAGCATCCGGACCACGAACGGCCAGTTCCTGGTCTCCTTCCTCACGGGATTCCCCTTCGCACCCGGCCGCGCGGAAGTCCGGCTCGTGGATCCGGCGACGGGAGCCAGCACGGCGCTCCTGACCGGCTTGAACTCGGCCATCGACGTCCTGCCCGTGGTGGGCGGCGCCAACGAGTACCTCGCGCTGGAGTTTTCCGTGAATCAGTCGGCCAATGCGCCCGGACGGCTCCTCCTGTTCAATCCCGCCTCGGCGCCTCCGACCGTCGTGGCGTCGGATCTCATCACGCCAACGAACATGGCGTTCGATCGCACGAGCCGCGAGCTCTTCGTGACGGAATTCGGCCCGGGACGCATCCGCAGGTTCACCCTGGGCGGCGTGATCCCTGCGCTCCCGTGCGGCCTCGGGTCGACCACCCTCTGCCTCGGCGGCGGACGGTTCCAGGT
>JALYUA010000147.1 GCA_030854005.1 Acidobacteriota bacterium | reverse complement strand
ATCTTGCGCAGATACGCCAGCGAATCGCTCACGCTCTGGCGCGTGCCGACCGAGCCGTGGCCCGGAACGATCTTCTCGACGTCGAGGGTTGCGAGTCGGGTCAGGATCTGCTCCCACCCGTGCGGGTCCGCAACCCCGGCCTGAATATAGGGGAGCCGGCCGTTGACGACCAGGTCGCCGGAAAACAGGATCTTCTCTTCGGGAAGCAGAACGATCAGGTCGCCGTTCGTGTGTCCCGGACCGAGGAAGTACACCGCGGCGCGGCGGGACCCCCCGAAATAAACGAGACGGTCGGACACGCCGAGAACGCCGAGGCTCGACCCGGGCTTTCCCCCCGCGAGCAGGAGAGCGATCGGAGCCGCTGCGTTCTCATGGCAGACGATCTGGGCTCCCGCCGCGGCGAAGACGGGAACGCCGCCGGCATGATCGCCGTGGGCGTGGGTCACGATCACGAACTTCACGGGCTTGCCCGCGGTCCCGGCGATCTTTCCGAGGACCGCGCGCGCGGTCGACGCGTCGATGCCGGAATCGACGACGACGACCTCATCGGAAACGAGAAACCAGCCGACATTGGCGCTCTGCTGCGCCTCCGCCATCCAGACGCCCTCGGCGAGCTTCTGGACCGTGAGCGAGGGCTCGGCGACGGGGGCAGCGGATTGGGCGCCGGCGGCGCAGGCGAGCGTGAAAAGCGCGGCGCTGAAAACAGAGAAACGGACCTTCATGAGCGGTGAACTCCTTTCTTCGAACGCGAACGGATACAGCCGGGCGGTCGGCGCCGGCCTGGGATCGGCAGGATCGTCAGGTCGTCATGCGATCGAGGCCGCCGGACCCGGTGCCGTGGCCCCGGCGCGGGCCCGCACCTCGCGCGCAAATTCCGCAAAGAGCCGGCGGGACGCGGAATCGCCCGCCGGAGCAAGATTCTCGGGATGCCACTGAACGGCGACGAGCCAGGAGTCGCCTGACGGGAACTCGGCGGCTTCGATGAGCCCGTCGGCGGACCGGCCGGACGGCACGAGGCCTTCCGCGGGGCGCGCGATCGCCTGATGGTGGCGGCTGTTCACCTCGAGCGACGCCGCCCCCGCGATCGAAGCGAGCCGGCTGCCGGGCGCCACGGCGATTTCGTGCTCGCGCTTCGTCTTGTCTCGACCCACCGTGTCGTGCCGGAGGTCCGTCGGGGTCTCCGTCGGAATGTCCTGGACCAGGGTTCCTCCGAGCGCTACGTTGACGACCTGCAATCCGCGGCAGATGGCCAGGATCGGAACGCCGTCCCGCCGGGCCGACTCGAAAATCTCGAAGTCGAGGACGTCCCGCTCGCCATCGAGCTCGACTCCCGCCCCGGGGCGCGGGCTCTCGCCGTAGCGCGCCGGGTCGACGTCGCAGCCGCCGCCGAGAACGACCCCGTCGAAGTCGCCTCGGGGAGCGGCGCCGGGCTGGAGGACCTCGATCTCGTCGCGGGTGAATCCCGCTCCGAGGAGCGAACGCACGTAATCGTTGGACTCGCCGTCCGCGACGTCGCGGTCGAGGGTCAGGGCTATCCGCATGAAAACGATTCTAACCGTCGCGGCGCCGTCCGCCCGGAGGGCGCCGTCACCGCTCGAACAGAACGGCCATCCCCATGCCGCCGGAGATGCACAGGGTTGCCATGCCCGTCCGGGAACCGGAACGCTTCATCTCGTGGAGAAGCGTCGTCGAGATGCGCGCTCCCGTCGCCCCGATCGGGTGGCCGAGGGAGATCGCCCCGCCGTTCACGTTGACCCGGGACAGATCCATCGGCAGCTCCCGCGCACAGGCCAGGACCTGCGCGGCGAACGCCTCGTTCAGCTCGATGAGATCGATGTCGGCCAGCGTCCGTCCCGTCTTCGCCAGCAGCGACCGGATCGCGGGGACGGGTCCCACGCCCATCCGGGAAGGCTCGACGCCCGCCGAAGTCCACGCGGTGATCCGGCCGAGCGGCTCGACGCCCGCGCGGCCTGCCGCCTTCTCCGAAGCGAGAACGAGCGCCGCCGCGCCGTCCGTGATTCCGGACGAGTTTCCGGCGTGCACGGTCCCGTTCTGCGCGTCGAAGACGGGCGGCAGTTTCGCGAGAGATTCGAGAGTCGTGCCGCCGCGGAGGTGCTCGTCCCGCGAGACCGTCACGGAACCCTTCTTCCCGGCGACTTCGACCGGGACGATCTCGGCGTCGAAACGGCCGCTCTCGACGGCCCGGGCGGCGCGCTGCTGCGACTCGAGCGCAAAGGCGTCCTGCTCCGCCCGGGAAATCCCGAACTCCTGCACGAGGTTCTCCGCGGTCTCCCCCATGAGCTGACCGCACAGGGGACAGAGGAATCCGTCGCGGTACATCCCGTCCACGATCTCGTCGTTTCCCATGCGGAGGCCGAAACGGGCGCGGGGCAAAAGGTAAGGCGTCGCGGACATGCACTCCGTCCCGCCGGCGAGCACGACTTCGTTCTCGCCCGCGGCGATCGAAAGCGCGGAGAGCGTCAGCGCCTTCAGCGACGACCCGCACGCCTTGTTCACCGTGTAGGCGGGCACCGAATCGGGCACGCCCGCCCGATGGGACACCTGCCGCGCCGTGTTCGGACCGCCGCCGGCCTGGCGGGCATGCCCGAAAACGGTTTCCGAGACGGCCGCCGTGGGCAGTCCCGAGCGTTCGATCGCCGCCTTTGCCGCGACCACGCCGAGATCCGCGGCGGAGAGAGACGCGAAGGAGCCGCCGAACTTGCCGATGGGGGTCCGCGCGGCGGAGAGGATGTAGACAGGGCGCATGGAGGAGGAAAAGCTATCAGCTATCAGCTATCACCCATCAGCCATCAGCCATCAGCCATCAGCCGTCACTCCAGGTTCGCTTTCCTGCCGCGATCAGCGACCATCCTCACTCTCCTATCAGCGGACGACGGTCAGAATCCCGTCCGGACTTTCAACTCTCAACCCTCAACTGGGAGAGTTGTCAGTTGTCAGTTTTCAACTCGTGCCACCCGTCAGACGTGCAGCGCGCGGGCCAGAATTCCCTCCGGACGCTCAACGCTGAACGCTCGACGCTCAGCCCTCTTCCGTCAAATCAATGGCAACCGCACCCGAAACGTCGTTCCCCGATCGACCGTGCTCTCCACTTCGACCCGGCCCTTGTGCGCCTCGACGATCCACCGCACGATCGAGAGGCCGAGGCCGGATCCGCCCGAGTAGGCGCGGCGCGCGCGGTCGCTGCGGAAGAAGCGCTCGAAGACGTAGGGCTGGTCGGCCGGCGGAATGCCGATTCCCGTGTCGATCACCTCGATCGTCGCCTCGTCGGGAGCGGAGGAAAGCCGCACGCGGATGCGGCCCTCGGGGCGACTGTAGCGGATCGCATTTTCCAGCAGGTTGTGCAGGACCTGCTGCATGCGGTCGGCGTCGATGAAGGCCCGCACGGGGTCATCGGGCGCCTCCGCCGCGAGATCCACTCCGCGGTCCGTCGCCGCGGGCAGGAGGTCCCGGGTCACGTCCACGATGAACCGCCCGAGGTCCACATTCGCGAACGAAAGGGTCACCCGCCCGCTCTGTCCGCGGGCGAGGAAGAGCAGGTTCTGCGACAGCCGTGTCAAATGCCGCACCTCGAGCAGCGCGTCGCCGATCGCCTCCCGGTACTCCTCGGCGGGCCGGTCCTCCTCGAGAACCACCTCGAGCGTTCCACGGAGGACCGTCAGGGGTGTCCGGAGCTCGTGCGAGACGTCCGCGATGAACTGCTGCTGCTCCTTTTCCGCGGACGCCAGCGCGTCCAGCCGCGTGTTGAGGCGCTCGGCGATTTCCATCGCCTCCCCGTCGAGCCCCGCGGAGGGGATTCGCTTCAAGGGATGCTTCTCGGTCTCGACGAGCAGGCGGAGAAGCGTCGTGATCGTGTCTTCGCGCGGCGCCGCCTCCGGCCGCGCGCGGGAGAAGATCCGCATGCTTACTCCTCGGCGCCGACGGGCCGGAGGCGGTAGCCGACCCCGCGAACGGTCTGAATCACCTTGTCCCGCTCGCCCGAATCGATCTTCTTTCTCAGCGCATTGATGTACACGTCGATGATGTTGGTCGAGAGGTCGAAGGAATCCTCCCAGATGCGCGCCTGAATCTCGGAGCGCGACACGACCTTGCCCCGCCGGCGGAGAAGCAGCTCGAAGAGGGCGCCCTCCCGGGCGGTCAACCGGATCCTCTCCCCTTCTCGAGAGATTTCGCGCGACTCCGGGTCGTAGGTGAGATCGCCGAACGCGAGAGGGCCTGGCTCCTCGACTTCCGTCCGCCGGGCGAGGGCGCGAAGCCGCGCCACCAGCTCCCGAAAGGAGAATGGCTTGACGAGGTAATCGTCCGCGCCGGCGTCCAGGCCTTCGATCTTGTTCTCGACGGTGTCCCGGGCGGTCAACATGAGGATCTTCGAGCGCACACCCCGCGCGCGCAGGGCCCGGCAGAGCTCGAGGCCGTCCCGGGATCCGGGCAGGAGGAGGTCGAGGATCACCAGGTCGAAGGTCTCGGTCTCGAAACGCGCCATCGCCGAGTCGGCGTCCTTGACCGTCTCTACCGCGTAGCCCTTCTCCGTGAGCCCCTTGCGAAGGAACTGGGCAATCCGTTCTTCATCCTCGACGACGAGGACGTTCATTCCGGGGCGCTTTCCCCGGGGGAAGGGCCTTCCCGCGCCGTGTCGGGGCCCCGGCGAACCCGGGCGAGCACCAGGATCGCGCCCGCGCCCGCGGCGAACCCCCCGGCGAAATGGGACAGATCGCCGCCGGTGGCGAGGGCGACCACGACTCCGCCGGCGACGAGCGCCAGAACCGTCAGTCGGGAGACTTCGATGGGAGCAACGTTGGTCATCAAGCTCGGGGCCGAAACCCGAAGGCGGGGGTATTCTCTCGCATTCCAGAACTTGAAGGAGGAAAGAATGAGATTCCGTAACGTTCCCGCCGTCACCAGCGCCGCCACACTCGCCGCCTTCGCTCTCGTCGCCGCGGGATGCGCGTCCTCGTCGAGCACGCCTTCGGCGTCCTCCTCGTCGAGCGCCCCATCGGCGGCCTCGACGCCGGCCGCGGCCTCGAGCGCCCGGTCCGCGGAAGGTCCTTCCGCCAGCGCCACCCTGGAGTCCCGCAGCGGATCGACGGTGACGGGGACCGCGACCTTCACCGAGCTCGGCTCGGGCGGAGTGCGCGCCCGCATTCACATCGAGAACGCCCCGCCCGGAACTCACGGCCTGCACCTTCATGAGAAGGGCGATTGCTCGGATCCCGAAGCGAAATCCGCGGGCGGGCACTTCAATCCGGGCGGGATGCCGCACGCCGGCCCGATGTCGGACAAGAGGCACGCCGGCGACCTCGGCAACATCGAGATCGGATCGAACGGCAAGGGCGACCTCGACGTGCGCAGCGATCTCCTCACGGTGAAGGCAGGACCGAATTCCGTGGTCGGGCGCGGGGTGATCTTTCACGAAAAGGCAGACGACCTCACGACGCAGCCGACCGGCAACGCCGGCGGCCGCCTCGCGTGCGGCGTCATCCAGTAAGAGCCGTCGCCTCGACGGAGGCGCAGCTCCGCTCCTTCTGCTCCCTCCTGCTCCCCTCTGCTCCCTCTCCCCGCGCGCCGGGGGAGAGGGCCGGGGTGAGGGGCGTTCGTCGCTCACGCTCCCGCAGCGTAACCACGACCTCGTCGGAAGCGCAGCTCTGCCCCCTCTGCTCCCCCTCCCCGCGCGCCGGGGGCCCGACCTTCCAACTGGGCCCCGGGGCGGAAGACATCCCCGGTTGAGTTCCCCACCGTTCGAGGAGTTTTCTCCGGGCATTGACAAGGGTGTCTTAACTCGGATAGTTTTGTACAAATCGTACAAGGAGCAGCGCATGAGCACCACTCTCCCCGCCAGCGAAGCCCGCGCGGGACTTTCGGAGATCCTGAATCGCGTGGCGTTTGGCGGAGAGCGGATCGTCCTCGAGCGCCACGGGCGTAACGTGGCGGCGGTCGTGCCGATGTCCGACCTGGCCACGCTCGAGGGAGCGACGCCGTCGGCAAAGAGGCGGCAGGCCGGTTCCGCCGTCCACTATGTGATCGAGGAATTCCCCCGCATCGGCCACGTGCTGCTCGCCGCGACCTCCGCCGGTCTCTGCCGCGTCATCTTCGGGCAGACCGCCTCCGCGCTCGCCGCCCGCCTGCGTGCGGAGCTTCCGCACGCGGTGCGCTCGGAGACCCCGCTGCTGCGAAGCGCCGGGGAAGAGCTCGCCGCGTACACGGCGGGAAAGCGGAGGGACTTCACCGTGCCGGTCGACCCCGCGTCCTACGCCACGCGGTTTGCCCGCCGGGTGCTGCTCGAGGCGACCTGCGCGATCCCTTTCGGCAAGGTTCGGACGTACGGCGAGATCGCGCGCGCGGTCGGCAGCCCCGCGGCCGCCCGCGCGGTCGGAGGCGCGCTGGCCGCGAACCCGGTCCCGATCGTGGTTCCCTGCCACCGCGTGGTCGCGGCGGGCGGCCTCGGAGGCTACTCCGGCGGCGCGAAGGGGTCGGGCCTTCGATGGAAACGGGAGCTCCTCTCGCTCGAGGGCGCGCTCCCGGGTGCCGCTTGAAGGACGCCCGCGAGAGGCCGCACGACTCGGCCCGCTTCGACCTCCCGCCGGAGGAGATCCGCCGCATCGGGTACATGGCCGCCGACGCGATCGCCGGCCACCGCGAGGGTCTGACTTCGCGGCCGGTGTTCGGAAAAGTCGGAAACGCCGCAGGCCTTTTTTCCGGGCCCGCGCCGGAAGAAGGAATCCCGTTCGAAGAGACGCTCGCGTTCGTCCGCGAGCACATCCTCCCCTTCCCGATGGGGAACTCGCACCCGCGATTCTACGGTTTCATCAATGCGACGGCGGACCCCGTGGGCGTCGCGGCGGACGGCCTCGCCGCCGCCATGAACCCGAACTGCTGGGGAGGCGACCACGCCGCGGTTCACGTCGAAAAGCAGGTGATCGGCTGGCTCACGGCCGCGATCGGTTTTCCATCCGAAGCGGAAGGGATCCTCGTCTCCGGCGGATCGATGGCCAACTTCACGGCGCTCGCGGCCGCGCGCCGCGCGCAGATGCCCGGGAACGTCCGGGAGGATGGCCTCGGCGGACCGGACCGTCCGCGCCTGACGGTCTACGCGAGCGACCAGGTGCACGCGTGCGTCGACAAGGCGGTGGACCTGCTCGGAATCGGGACCTCCCAGCTGCGAAAGCTTCCCGCTGACGAGAAGTTCCGGATCCGTCTCGAGGATCTGGAGCGCGCCGTCGCCGCCGACCGCGCCGCCGGATTCACCCCGGCGATCGTCGTCGGAAACGCGGGCACGGTGAACACGGGAGCGGTGGACCCTCTCGACGAGCTCGCGGATTTCTGCTCCCGTGAGCGTCTCTGGTTCCACGTCGACGGCGCCTATGGCGCGATGGCCGTGCTCTCCCCCCGGCTGGCGCCCCTCTTCTCGGGGATGTCGCGCGCCGATTCGGTCGCCGCCGACCCCCACAAATGGCTCTACGTCCCCTACGAGGCGGGGGCCACTCTCGTCCGCGAGCCGGGCCGGCTGGGCAACACATTCCGGCGGTTCCCCGAGTACCTGGCGTCCGACGCCGAGAGCCCCTTCCCGGGCCCGGCCTGGTTCGCCGAGCGCGGCGTCGAGCTCTCCCGCGGATTCAAGGCGCTCAAAGTCTGGATGGGATGGAAGACGCACGGCCGCCGGGGCTACGCCGCGAGCATCGAGAACGACGTCCGGCTCGCGCGTTTCCTCTCGGACGCGGTGGATGACCGCGCCGACTTCGAGCGCCTGGCGGATACGGTTCTCTCGATCGTCAACTTCCGGTACCGGCCGGCCAAAGGAGACCTCTCCGACGCGGATCTCGACGCCGTCAACCGGAGGATCGTCAATCGCCTGGTGGGCGACGGCTCGTTTTTTCTCGCGCCCACCATCCTCAAGGGCCGCACGGCGCTGCGCGTCTGCATCGTCAACTTCCGCACCCGCGAGGAAGACCTCGTCGCGCTGCTCGACGAAGCGGCGCGCCTCGGCGAAGAACTCTCCGTCACCTCCGCGGGCTAGGCCGGCGCCGCTCCTCCCCTCTCCGCCGGCGGCGAAGAGGGGGCCGGGAGGACGGCAGTGTCTCCGCGGCGCTTCGAAGGAACCCCCCCGGCAACCGACGGTTGATAGCTGACAGCTGACAGCTGACAGCTGATAGCGGAAAGCATCCGCGTGCTACTTTTCCCGGCACATCCTCCGGTCCTCAAAGGAGCCTTCGATGCGCGCACTCGCGACGGGCATCCGTCTCGTGTCCCTTCTCTCAGGCGTGGCGCTCTCGATGGGCATCAGTCTCGCGGACGGTTCACCCTACGCCTCCCTGCGCGCCGCGCGGCCGGCGGGCCCGGGCCTCACGGTCTCGAACCTGGTCCTGGAGCGCGACGCGTTCCGCTTCCGCTTCGAATCCGGCTCGTTCCAGATGCTTCCCGCGGTCGAGGGGCGGACGACGGGCGCCGTCTTCTCGGGCCAGGGGACGGTGGAGCTGACCTTCTCTTCGGAGGCGGAGGCCCGGCACTTCGCGATGGTCAGCGGGGAAAAGACGACGGCCGCCTTCGCTGACCGCTTTCAGTCTCTGGTTTTGCTCTTCGGAGACGGGACCGCCTCGGAAATCGAGTCTCATTCGACACCGGGGCCCGCGCCCGCGAGCGCGGGAAAGATCTGGGACGATTTCTCGCGCCGCCAACGGAAAGTGCTGCGCACGAACCTGCAAATCCGGATGCTTCGAGGAGCTCTCGCGCCGGGAGAGCCCGGCGTCTTCCTCGCCGCATTCGAAGGGAAGAAGCTTCCTTTCAGCCTCGCCGCCGTCGATCCGGCGGGGCTCGACTGGCTTTCTTTTCAATTTCAGCTCGGATCGGAAGAGTCGGCCCTCTTCGCGATCGAGGAGCCGAACGCGGGATTCTGGTACCTCTCTCACTCGAAAGGCGAAGCGGTCCATCGGCCGCGCGCGCTGGCCCGGGCGAGCCACTATCGGATCGAGACGACGATCCTGAAGAACGGCGACATCCGGGGATCCACGACGATTCGTTTCACGGCGGCGGGTCCTTCCCTGCGGGTGCTCCCGCTGGCGCTGACGGGCAAGCTGCGTATCCGTGAAGCGGCGCTCACCTGCGGCGCCGGCGGCCCGGCTCTTCCCGTCCAGGTGATCCAGGAGATCGCCGCGGAGGACTCGGACGCCGCCGCCGTCCTGCCTTCCGCTCCGGCCGCAGGGCAACCCTGCGACCTGCGGATCGGCTATGAGGGGAAGGACGTTCTGCAGAACGCGGGCGACGGCGTCTTCGTCGTCCAGGCGAGGGAAAGCTGGTACCCGAATCTCGGCACGTTCTCGGATCCGTCGACCTTCGACCTGACCTACCGCGTCCCCAAGGCGAACCAGGTCCTTTCCGTGGGGACGAAGATGGAGGATCGCGTCGAAGGTGACCTTCGCGTGTCGGTCTGGAAGTCGGATCAGCCGATCCGGGTGGCGGGTTTCAACTACGGCAACTTCAAGAAGATCGAGTACACGGACCGGGACAGCGGAGTCCGCATCGACGTGTACACCAACCGGGGCACGCCGGACGTCGTCAACGAGATCAACCAGTATCTCGCTCAGCCGGGATCCCGCGATCCCGCGAGCAGCGCGCCCGGTTCGCTCGGGATGCATGAGATCCGCGTCGACACCGACTCCCTGGCGCAGGCCGCACTCGCCGACGGCACAAATGCCGCGCGCGTCTGCACCGCCTATTTCGGCCGCCTCCCGCAGGACCACGTCTCGATCACCGAGCAGACGCAGTGGAGCTTCGGACAGTCCTGGCCGTCCCTCGTCTTCCTTCCCTATCTTTCGTTTCTCGACGGAACCACACGGCGGGAGCTCGGCCTTGGCGACACCAACGCGTTCGTCGACCAGGTCGGCCTGCACGAGTTTGCGCATCAGTGGTGGGGTCACCTCGTGGGCTGGGCGAGCTATCGCGACCAGTGGCTCTCCGAAGGATTCGCCGAGTTCTCGGCGGGACTGGTGATCGAGCACACCGGGGGCCTGAAAGGCGCCGGCGCGTTCTGGGAGCGGGCGCGCCGGTGGATCGTCATGAAACCGCCTCGATCGAGCCTCGCCAACGACGCGGCGGGGCCGATGACATCCGGCTACCGGCTGATGACGCGACGGAACCCGGCCGCCTACGACGCGATGGTCTACGCCAAGGGCGCTTACGTTCTCCACATGATCCGGATGCTTCTGCGCGATCCGGCTTCTGCGAATCCCGACGAGAAATTCAAGGCGATGATGCAGGACTTCGTGACCGCGAACTCGGGAAAGAGCCCGAGCACAAGGGACTTTCAGGATGCGGTGGAGCGGCACATGACGCCGAACTTGAACGCGACCCGCGACGGCAAGGCGGACTAGTTTTTCCAGCAGTGGGTCTACGGCACCGAGATCCCCCGCTACAAGGTCGCGCTGGACATCGAAAAGAAGGACGGCGACAACTACCGCCTGAAGGGCACCGTCGCGCAGGAGGGCGTTTCGGCCGGATTCCGCTCGCTCCTGCCGATCTACGTCGAGTTCGGAAAGGGAGAGCTCTCCCGCTTCGGAACGATCCCGCTCGCGGGAACGGAGCCCTTTCCCGTCGACGTGGTCCTGCACATGGCGAAGAAGCCGAAACGAGTCGTCGCCAACGCCCTGCACGACGTCCTCGCACGGGATTGACGACTCCGCGCTCGAGGCTGGGCGAATTCTCCGAGCTCCCGCCCCGTCCGCCTGCCGCCTTCCGTCTGCCGTCTGCCGCCTTCCGGGTTAAGCGACGGGCTGCGTGCAGGCGCGGCAGCGCGTCGCCGCGAGGGGAATGACTTCTCCGCACTGTGGGCAGTTCTTCGTCTTCGGAGCCTCGGAGAGCTTCGGCAGCAGCGCCCTGGCGATCAGAAAGACGACGAAACCGATGATCAGAAAATCAATCACCGCTCCGAGGAGCTGACCGTAGCCGATGTTCGCCTCGACGATCTTTCCGGTCTTGGGATCGACCGTGCTCCTCATGTGAATGACCGCGTCCCGCCAGGAGCCGCCCGGGAGGACGAGGCCGACGATCGGACTGATGACGTTGTCCGCGAGCGAGCTGACGACCTTGGAGACCGCGGCGCCGATGATCACTCCGATCGCCAGCGCGAGCGCGTTCTGCTTCAGAAGAAAAGTCCTGAATTCCTGGAACATCTGAACCCCGCCTTTCCCGTCACCGCGTCCCGGGGGACCGGTCCGAATTGATCAATCCTATCCGCCGGGTGAGGTTTCCTCGGCCCGCCAGGCGGCGAGATTTCGATCGATCTGCGCGGAGTGCTTTTCGAGATGGTCGGCGTAGATGTTCAGCCAGTCCTCGGTCGAGTACGTTCCCGACTCGGTGTGGGTCGCCACGACCGACCACACGGATTCCGGGAGGTGGCGAAGAAGATTGACCGTATGGGCGCGCATGACGTCCACCGCCGCGAGCGCGAGCTCGATGCGGGCGTGGTGGTAATCGAGCACGCGAGCCCACCGCGCCTGGTCATACCCCACGATCACGGGCTTCTCTTCCGCCGCGAGGTAGCGGATGCGCATCGCGGCGTTCGTCTCCGAATCCGCGCAGTGACACACGATCTCGTGAACGGACCACCGATCCGGTCCGGGGCGCCATTTCCACGCCTCGCGCGGCACTCTGGCGAACGCGTCCCGCAGGAGCACGGGTCCTCCTTCGTAGCGCTGAAAGAGCCCTTCGCGCTGCTCCGCCGTTAACGCCATGCTTGTTCCTCCGGGTGCTCGAAGTGTACCCCGCGAGACTTGCGCTACCAGCGTGTCCCGTCGAGGGAAAGGACCGTGCGGCGTCCCACCACCTCGGCGGAATGCCGCGTCCCCGCGGGGATGTACAGACGGTCTCCCGGCTTCAGCTCGAAGACCTCCCCGGCCATCTGGATGCGAAAAAAACCCTCGAGGACGGCATCGCACTTGTCCTGGGCGTGCTCGTGCTCCGGGAAGGACGTCCCTTCCCGGTAGGTGAAGACGCCGACCTCGTACCCTTCCTGCTCGAGGATCAGGATCAGCCGCTTCTCGCTCAGCGGGCCATCGGCATCGTCCCAGGCCTCGAGGCGCGCGCCAGACGCGCTCATGCCCGCGGGGCCGATTCGGACGAGACGCCAGGAGGTCCCGGCGTCGGCTCCGACTCCCACTTCGGCGCCGACGACGACATCGACCTGTTCAAGCGGATGGCGAGGGCGTGGTCTCGCGGGAAGCGCGGACCAGATCCATGAGGCGCGCTTCGAGCTCTTCGAGAAAGCTTCGCGCGCCTGAGGCAGGTGTCTCGCGCGCGCCGACGAGCTCCCGGATTCGAGGCCGGATCGTGAGGCCTTCGAGCGCGACGGCGGCCTGCTCCGAAAGCGACTGCAGGATCTCGAGGTCCAGCTGTGTGAAGGCCCCGCCGCTCGGACGGCCCTCCACCACCAGCACCCCGGCCACCCGGGTGCCGCGCAGTATCGGAACGGCGGCGGCGGCGCCGGATCCAAGCGCCTCCACGGTCGGACGGCGGCGTCCGCCATCCACGGCCTTGCGCGAGAACACGGCGGGGTCGCCCGTCTTGAGAACGGACGCCACGGCCTCCAGCACCTGTTCGAACCGCGCGTCGATCGGCTGGAATGCCGCGTAACCGGAGGCGATCACCGCGTCTCCCGCCGATGGCGGTCCGAAGAGGGCCGCGAAGCCTCGCGTTCCCCCGCACAGCCGGAGGGCCGTCGGAAGGAGCGACCGCCAGAGCGTATCGCCATCCGGAGATGCTTCGAGATCCCGCCCGGCATCGACCGCCGCGCTCAATCGCGCGCTGCGCTCGATCGCGAGCGCTTCGACCTCCGCCTCGCCGATGCGCTCGTGCCGGCCGAGGAGACCGCCGAACGAGATCCAGTCCCCGTTCTGGAGCGGGACCTCGGAGACCCGGGCTCCATTGACGTACGTTCCATTCTTGCTGCGCAAATCGACGAGGACCCAGCTGCCACCCGTCCACTGGAAGAGCGCGTGGCGTCCCGAGACCCGGGAGTCTTCGAGGAAGACATCGCTGGCCGGATCGCGCCCCACGAACTGGTTCTTTCCCTCGTGGAAAACGAAGTGCCGCGAGACCCCCCGGCCGGGGAACAGCGTCAATTTTGCCGGCATGGACGAACGAAGTCTAACCGCCAGCGCGCCACGGAGGCGAGGCCGGAATGAGC
>JALYUA010000224.1 GCA_030854005.1 Acidobacteriota bacterium | reverse complement strand
ATCGCCGTCCGGCGCATCCAGATTTCTCCCCCGGGGACCCCCTTCCTATAATCTCGACCCGTTCAGGAGGTCTCTTCGATGCGTTTTCTCTCCGCGCTTCTGGCCGCCGCGTTCCTGTTCGCGTCCGGGTCCGCCCGGGCCCTCTCTCTGGACGAAGTGCTCGCGAAGAACCTCGAAGCGCGGGGCGGCGGGGCGCGGCTTCAGGCGATGCGGTCGCTGCGCCTGACCGGAAAGGCGGTGTTCGGATTCGGCGACACGCAGATCGAGGCCGGGTGGGGGCAGATCCAGAAGCGGCCGAGCATGATCCGGACCGAGGTGACTCTCCAGGGTCTGACCGCGGTCGACGCCTGGGACGGAAAGGAGAGCTGGAGCCTGGACCCGTTTCAGGGCCGGCGCGATGCGCAGCGCAACTCCGCCGACGAGGCGAAGGAAATGGCGCAGGACGCGGACGTCGACGGGCCTCTCGTCGGCTGGCGCGAGAAGGGACATCGCGTCGAATACCTCGGCATGGAAGCCGTCGACGGGACGCCGGCGCACAAGCTGCGCGTGACCCTGAAGGACGGCGACGTCAAGGAAGTCTTCCTCGACCCCGACTACTTTCTCGAGATCCGCGTCGTTTCGACCGTCCACATCCGCGGCGCCGAAAAGGTGACCGAGACCGACTTCGGAAGTTACGAACAGATCGAGGGCGTCTGGGTTCCCTTCTCGGTCGAGACGGGACGGAAGGGAGCGCCGCGATCCTCGCGGATCACCGTCGACCGCGCGAGCGCCAACGTCGAAGTGGATGAGGCTCTCTTTCATTACCCCGCGTCCGGAACGGCGATCGTTCGCTCGATCGTGACGTCGGCGAGCCCGGCCGCGGCGGCCGCGGCCGGAACGAAACCGGCTCCGCCCGCTGCCGCGGGAAAACCGGTCTTCGACTCGGGCGTGGTCTCCGGCCTCGGCGTGCGAAACATCGGCTCCGCCGCCATGAGCGGACGCGTCTCGGCCGTCGCGGCCCGCACCGAGGGAGGGAAGACGACGGTCTTCGTCGGGGCGGCGAGCGGCGGCGTCTGGAAATCTCCGGACGGCGGGACCACCTTCAAACCCGTGTTCGACAAGGCGGCGGTGCAGTCGATCGGCGCGATCGCGATCGACCCCTCGAATCCGAAAACGGTCTGGGTCGGGTCGGGAGAGTCGTGGATGCGCAACTCGGTTTCGATCGGCGACGGCATCTACAAGTCGACGGACGGCGGCGAGACGTTCGCCAACGCGGGGCTGCCGGAGTCCGAGCACATCACGAAAATCGTCGTGCACCCGAAGAACGGAGACGTCGTTTACTCCTGCGTGCCCGGCCGGCTCTGGAGCGACAGCGCGGATCGCGGGCTTTATCGGACGGCGGACGGCGGCAGGACCTGGTCGCTCGTTCTCAAGGGGTCGAATCTGTCGACGGGCTGCTCCGGCGTGTCCCTCGACGCGAAGAATCCCGACGTCGTCTTCGCCGGGCTCTGGGATTTCCGGCGCAAGGGCTGGACGTTTCGTTCCGGCGGCGACGGAGCGTCGGCCGCGAGCGGCAGCGGGCTCTTCCGCTCGGCCGACGGAGGAAAGACGTGGACCGAGCTGGCGGACAGGAGCAACGCGGGCCTGCCTTCGAAGCCCTGGGGTCGCGTCGAAGTCGCCACCGCTCCCTCGGACCCGAAAGTGGTCTACGCGCTCATCGAGTCCGAACATTCGGCGCTCTACCGATCGGCCGACGCCGGCAAGACGTGGGAGCGGCGCGACGACAGCCAGTCCATGATCTGGCGGGCGTTCTACTTCGCGAGGCTCGTCGTCGATCCGGTCAACCCGGACCGCCTCTTCAAGCCGGGCGGCGGCCTGACGGTCAGCGAGGACGGCGGCCGCAGCTTTTCCGGGAGCGGCGGGCGTGGCTCGCACGGCGACTGGCACGACGTGTGGATCGACCCGGGCAATCCGAAGTCGGTGATCGCCGGCGATGACGGCGGCCTCTGGATCTCGCAGGACGGCGGCAACCGGTGGGTCAAATCCCAGAACCTGCCGATCTCCCAGTTCTACCATGTGAGCGTCGACTCGCGCGATCCGTACCAGGTGTACGGCGGGCTGCAGGACAACAGCTCTTGGGTCGGCGATTCCGCGCACCCCGGCGGAATTTCCAACGCGCGCTGGGAAAACCTCTACGGCGGCGACGGTTTCTGGACCGTGCCCGATCCCACCGACCCCGACGCCGTCTACGCGGAGTCGCAGGGCGGATACATCTCCCGCATCGATCGCCGCACCGGGGCCGCGCGCGACATTCAGCCGAAGGCCGGCTACAAAGAGAAGCTCCGCTACAACTGGAACACTCCGATCTACGCGAGCCCGACTTCGAAGGGCACGATCTACATCGGCGCGCAATTTCTTTTCCGGTCGCGCGACCGGGGCGACACCTGGGAGCGCATCTCGCCCGACCTGAGCTCGAATGACCCGGAGAAACAGAAGCAGGAGCAGTCGGGCGGCGTCACCGTCGACAACTCGTCGGCGGAGATGCACACCACGATCTACTCGATCTCGGAGTCTCCGTTGGACGGGAAGGTTCTGTGGGTCGGGACCGACGACGGCAACGTGCAGCTCTCACGCGATGCGGGCAAGACATGGAACAACGTGGCGGGTAACGTCGCGGGCCTGCCGAAGGCTTCGTGGGTGAGCTGGGTCGAGGCGAGCCGGTTCAACGCCGCCACGGCCTACGCCGCGTTCGACCGCCACACCTTCGGCGACATGACGCCGTGGGTTTACCGGACGACGGACTTCGGGAAGACCTGGACGCGGATCGCCGGGCCGGATCAGGGAGTGCGCGGGTACGCGCACGTGATCCGCGAGGACGCCGTGAAAGCGGGACTCCTCTTCCTCGGCACCGAGCTCGGCCTGTGGATCTCCCCGGACGGGGGCGCCACCTGGGGAGAATTCCGGGGCAACGATTTCCCGCGAGTCGCGGTGCGTGACCTCCAGGTGCATCCGCGCGATAACGACCTCGTCCTCGCGACCCACGGGCGCGGCATCTGGATCATCGACGACCTCACCCCGCTGCGCAGCCTCTCCGCCGACGTGATGGCGCGCGACGCGGCGTTCCTGCCGGGACGCCCGGTTCAGCAGCGCATGCCGGCCAACGGCGGGTGGCCGGAAGGCGATGCGACGTTCCTCGGCCAGAACCCGGCGGCCGGCGCGGTGGTCACGTATTACCTCAAGACCCGCCATCTCTTCGGACCCATTCGACTCGACATCCTCGATTCCACCGGCAAGATCGTCGACACCATCTCGGCGACGAAGCGCCGGGGTTTGAATCGCGTTGCCTGGGGCATGCAGGTCAAGCCTCCCCGGGTTCCCCGCGCGGCGCAGATCGCTTTCAACGCCTCCCAGGGCCCGCGCGTTCCGCCCGGGACCTATACGGTGCGCCTGACGCGAGGCGATCAGTCGATCGACACGAAGCTCGAGATCGGCGTGGACCGCCGCGCCTCCTACGGGCCGGCCGAGCGGCGCGAGCAGTTCGACGCCGTCATGAAAGCGCACGCCCTGTTCAACGACATGAGCGCGATCGTCGACCGGATCGACGCGGCGCGGCGGACGGCGGCGGAGCGCGCCAAGACGGCCGGGGAAGCGTCGCCGGACGGAAAGCGGCTGCGGGACGCCGTCCGCGCCCTGGACGAGGTCAAGCGAAAGATCGTGGCGACGAAGGAGGGCGGAGCGATCACCGGAGAGGAACGGATCCGCGAGCACCTCGACACCGTGTACGGAGCGTTGAACGGCTGGGAAGGCCGGCCTCCCCGCTACCAGGTCGATCGCGTCGAGGTCTTGAGACGCGAGTTGAACGACGTCGCCGCGGAGCTGGACGCCCTGGAGGCGAAAGAGCTGAAACCGCTGGGAGTGGGGCGGTAGGGAGGGAACCTGTCAGGGGTCAGCTGTCAGCTGTCAGCTGTCAGCTGTCAGCTGTCAGCTCTCAGTTGTTCTTCAATCGCCCGACGTCTTCGTCTTTCCGTTTCCCGTTTCCCGGCCCGGCGCGTCCCGCCCGGTACCGGTACACCACTCCCCCCTTCATAACGAATACGACGCGTGTCAGGGCCGTGATGTCCCGGTACGGGTCGCCTTTGACGGCGATCAAGTCGGCCTGCATCCCGGGCGCCAGAGAGCCGAGCTCCCCGCCGAGAGACAGCGTCGCTGCCGCCGCCGACGTCGCGGAGACGATCGCGTCTCGGGCCGGCTGGCCCGCTCGAACGCGGCAGACGAGCTCCTCCGCGTTGCGCCCGTGCGCGCCCGCGACGGCGTCCGACCCGAAGACGAGCTTCAGGCCCGGTGTCGCCAGCGCCTGGCGGAACATCGCCTCCGCCGTCGGGAGGACCCGCTCCATCGTGGCGAAACCCTCCTCCGTGTAATTCCCGATCCCGAGAAAGCGCGGCTTGTTGTCGAGATAGTTCCGAAACACGAGACAGATCTGGGGATCGAACCAGGTTCCCTTCGCCGCGAGGGTCTCGAGCACCTCGGTCGTGGCGAAGATCCCGTGCTCGACCTGAGTGCAGCCGGCAAGCGCGGCGGCGCGCATGCTCTCGGGGCTGTGGGCGTGCACCAGAGTGCGGAGGCCGACATTCCGCGCCTCGCCGCACGCCGCCTCGAGCTGCTCCGAGGACAGGGTCTGCCTGCCCGCCTCGCGGATGCTTTTGGACGCGAAGAGCTTGATGACGTCGGCGCCGTCCCTCTTGCGATCCCGCACGCCCTGCCGCAGAGCCTCGGGCGTGGCCTTCTCGTCGAGGAAAGGCTCGAGCGACGTCAGGACCCGCGGCCCGGGCAGCGCGCCTCTCGAAACCGCGTCGCGAAGGTCTTTCTCCGACTCCGAGCCGACGCTCTGGACGGTCGTGAATCCCGCTTGCAGCGTGCTCCAGAGATTCCCGGCCTGGGCGAGCGCCGTCTGCGCGGGCGTGTCGGGATCCTTCTCGGTGCGCAGACGTCCTTCGGCGTTGAACGTCCAGGAGAGATGGACGTGCGTGTCGATCAATCCCGGCAGGACCGTGGCGCCCGTGAGGTCGTAGTCCGCGGGAGCCGTCCCCTTCCTCTCCCGCTCGATCGAGAGGATTTTTCCGCCGGAGACGGTGAGGCGAACCGGCGCGTCGATCCGGCCTCCGCGGCCGTCCACGAGAGCCCTCGTGCGGATCGTCACGGGGGGCGTCTGCGCCGGCAGAACGGCGGCGGTCGGGACCAGGAGAAGGAGCGCCGCGCACGGCGCCCGCAGCGAGAGAGAAAAGCGCATGTCTCAGTCTAGCGTCGCGCCGGCAGATGCAGGCGTCGGCTCAGATTATTCCCGTTGCGTCCCACTCCGTCGCGACCCGGCCGAATCGCGAACGTGCGCGGCCCGTAATCCTCCCGCCACCCCGGCTCGTCTCTCCATTGATCGGGAAAACGGGTTTCCGACAAAGGAGTCCCATGAAACGCTTCCGTCGCATCGCGTCCGTCCTGACGTTCGCTCTGTTGTCTTCGGCCGCCGCCGCCCCCGCCCTCCAGGGAGACGGTGTCCGCGGGGCCGGCCATCCCCGGCCGGGCGGCGGCGGTCTCGCTCTTCATTCGCTGCATCGGTGCGTGGCTCTCCTCGATCTGAACTCGGATCAGAAGGCCGCCGTCGACGAAATCCTTTCTACCGCCCGGCCCTCCCTTCAGGCGGACAGGGAAGCGCTGAAGGCGGCGCGCCAGAAGGCCGAGGCGGATGTCGCCAGCGGAGCCGACAAGACTGTCCTCGGGGAGGATGTCCTCGCGCGCCATGCCGCCGCGCAGAAGCTTCGCGCCGACGTCGCCGCTGTCCAGGACCAGGTCGCGGCAAAGCTGAATCCCGATCAGCAGGGCCGCCTTCAGGGGTGTCTGAGCGAGCGGGGACGGTCGAGCGTCACGCGTTAAGCGTCAGGCGTTCAGACCAGGCCGCGGAGGGGGGACGGAGGGCGCGTTGAGGCGGCTGAACGCTCAACGCTCAACGCTCGACGTCCCCCCATATGATTCACCTCGTGACGAAGGACCTCAGGGACTTTCACCGGCAGCATGAGGCGATCCGCGCGGAATTTTCCCGTCAGGCCGCGAGCTGGAGCAAGGATCCGATTTCCGAGGACCTGCGTTGGGCTGTCGACCGTCTCGCACTCGACAAAGACGACGACGTGCTCGACGTGGCGGCCGGGACGGGGCTCTTGAGCCGCGCGATCGCGCCGCGAGTCCGGTCGGTCGTGGGGATCGATCTCACACCCGAGATGATGGAGCACGGGCGCCAGGCCGCCGAGCGCGAGAAGCTCTCGAATGTCCGATTCGAAAAAGGGGCGGCGGAAGATCTTCCCTTCGATCCGAGCTCCTTCGACATGGTCGTCACGCGGTTTTCGGTGCACCACTTCCAGAACCCGGCCGCGGTCCTCCTCGAGATGGCCCGGGTCTGCCGCTCGGGAGGGCGTGTCGCTGTCATCGACCTCGTGGCTCCGGACGATCCGGAGCTCGCCTCGCAGTACAACGACATCGAACGCCTCCGGGATCGGACGCACACGCGCGCCCTGACGGTGGGGGAGCTCGATCGGCTGGTCCAGAAGAGCGGGATCCGCATCAGCGGGAAATTTCTCCGCGACGTTCCGAACGTGCTGGAGGACTGGCTCGATCGGACCTCGACCCCCACCGCGGCGCGGGAGCAGATCGTCCGGGATCTGCAGGCCGAGCTCGACGAGGGTCCCCCGACCGGGATGCGCCCGTTCCTGCAGCAGGACCGGCTGATGTTCCTGCACACCTGGAGCGTCGTCGTCGGAGTCAAGAAGCGCGAGGCGGGAGAGGTGAGGCGCCAGGAAGCTTGAGCCGCGGCTCCTCGACTCAGAGGGAGGGAGCCCGGAGAGATTCCAGCCGCGCGATCGCCGCCTCGGCCTCGCGAACCAGGCGGCGGACGACGTCGCCGGCCGGCTCGAGAGCGTCGATCAGCCCCGCCTCCTGTCCGATGAAGAGCGGAGCGTTGGCGGCGTCCCCGTCCCGAAAGGCCTTCTGCATAGCGGGACCGGCCTCGGAGCGGCGCGCCCGAAGGTCGCCTTCCCGACCCGCCCACGTTTCGATCAGGCGGTTCCGCACGACGCGCGACCAGGCGCCCGGCCAGACCCGGCCCCGGGCGATGTCCGGAATCTCCGTCAGAAGCGTGTCGTGGCCGTCCGAATCGAGCACCGCCTGCTTGAAACCCGCCGCGATCGGAGCCTCCGGGGTGGCAAGAAAACGGGTGCCGAGGAGCGCGCCCTCGGCTCCGAGCGCGAGGGCGGCGGCGAGCCCCTCCCCGGTGGCGATTCCGCCCGCGGCGAGCACCGGGACCGGGGCGACCGCCCGCACGACCTGGGGAACGAGCGCGAGCGTGGTCATCAATCCGACGTGCCCGCCGCCCTCGGTGCCCTGCGCGACGATCGCGTCGGCGCCCGCGGCGGCGGCCCGTCGCGCTTCGGACACGGAGGACACCATGTGCACGACGAGAGCGCCGGCGTCATGGGCTCGCGAGAAATAGCCCCGAAGGTCCTGGTCCGGCCAGGGCCAGCCCGTCGAAAAAACACGGGGCCTCGCCTCGAGGACGGCTGCCAACGCCTCTTCCTCCACTTCGAAGAGGAGAAGGTTCAATCCGAACGGACGATCCGTCGCGGCGCGAATCCCTCGAGCGGCGTCGAGAATCCAGGCGGCATCGCGGCCCGCGCAACCCATGATGCCGAGCCCGCCCGCCGCCGACACCGCCGCGACGAGCTCCGTACCGGTGGCGGCGCCCATCCCCCCGAGGACCACGGGATGGTCGATTCCGAAGAGCTCCGTTGCGCGGGTGCGAAGCATGACGAGCCTCGGTTCTCGGTTCTCAGTTTTCAGTTGTGAGGGGCCGCGGCCGCCGGCGCGGGCTCCGCGGAGGCATGGTCCAGCACATAGACCCAGCGGCCGTTGCGCTTTTCCGCCATCTCGGAGAAGCGGCCCGACATCGTCACGGGTGTACCGCTCGCCTTCGGCACCAGCGTCAGCTGAAATTTTCCCCAGGCGAGCGAGCGGTCGCCGGCCGTCTCGTAGCGCGCGTCGGAGAATTTCACGTCCTCGATCCGGTTCGCCGCGAACAGAGCCCGGTACGCTTCCCGGATCGCCGCCTCTCCCCGGGCCTCCGGGGAATCCGGCAGCCAGGCGACGGCGTCCGCCGCGTAGCAGCGCATCACCGCCTCCGGGTCGTTCGCCTTCATGGCGGCCGCCCAGGCCTCGTCTAGCGCCCGAGCTGCGTCCTTACCCGCGGCCGGCCGCGGAGTCTGCGCGATCATGGAGGCGGGAAGGGTCAGGATTGCGGTCGCGAGAAACAAAAGCAGAGTCTTCTTCATCCTCTTCCTCCTGATGTTTGAACGAGGCCATTCTAACGACTGCGACGGGATGGAAAAACAGGCCGCCTCCCCCGTTTGCCCCTCGCCGTTCGCCTCCCGCCTTCCTCCTTCCGCGTTCCGCGTTCCGCGCGTTGACAAATGCGTTAGCCTCGGCGTCCCAAAGACCTATAAGGAGATTTCGCATGAAACGAAAGGCATCGGCGGAATGGCAGGGAGACTTGAAGTCGGGGAAAGGAAAGATCTCGACGGACAGCGGCGTCCTCTCGTCAACCCCATACTCGTTCACCACCCGTTTCGAAAATGAGAAGGGCACGAATCCGGAAGAGCTGATCGCCGCCTCCCACGCCGGATGTTTCACGATGGCCCTCTCGGGGGAGCTCGGAAAAGCCGGCCTCGTGGCGGAAAGCCTGCGGACGTCCGCCACCGTGACGCTGGAGAAGTTGGACGCCGGCTGGACAGTCACCGAATCCCACCTCGAGGTCGTCGCGAAGATCCCCGGCGCCTCCGACGAGGCGTTTCAAAAGGCGGCGCACGCCGCAGAGACCGGCTGCCCGATTTCCAGGCTGCTGAAGGCGAAGATCACGCTCGACGCCCGGCTGGGGTGAGACGTGGAGAGTCGAGAGTTGAGGTCAGGCGTTCGCCTTGTCTGATCTCAACCTCGCTCTCGGTTCGAAGCTGAACTCCTAACCAAACCAACTCTCAACTTCCGTATCCCCCCGTCCCCCTCCGGGGTATCGGGACGATCCGCTATTTTTCTTCCCTGTGTGGCTGTGAGCCATCGGGCGGCAACCGCCGCAT
>JALYUA010000218.1 GCA_030854005.1 Acidobacteriota bacterium | reverse complement strand
GCAGGACCGTTCGGACGGTTCGATTCTTGCGTCGCGCACGGCCGAAAGCTCCTCGGCGCCGGCGGCGGCGTCGAAGTAAGATACGCGGCGCACGGAAGACTCACATCGAAAAACGAGCGATCGGAGGAGGCCGGAACTCCGAAGTTCCGGAGACGGGGAGAGGGGTGGGGCCTTCTCCCCGTTTTTTTTGCGTGAACCCGGCGGCGCCCGCGCGGAAGGACAGCTTCGAGGATCTCAGTCTTTCAGGCTCCGGAAATACTCGATCGTCCGGGTGAGGCCGTCCTCGAGCTTCACCTTCGGCTCCCATCCGAGTTTGGCCCGCGCCTTCGTGATGTCGGGCTGGCGGACCTTCGGATCGTCGACGGGCAGCGGCCGGTAGACGATCTCGCTCGACGTTCCGGTGAGCTTCTGGATGGTCTTCGCGAAATCGAGCACCGTCAGCTCCGCCGGATTTCCGACGTTGACCGGCTCCTTCTCCGTGGAAAGCAGAAGCCGGTAGATGCCCTCGATCAGGTCGGAAACGTAACAGAAGGATCGCGTCTGCGAGCCGTCGCCGAACACCGTCATCGGCTCGTCGACGAGCGCCTGCGAGATGAGCGCGGGCACGACCCGCCCGTCGCGGGGCCGCATCCTCTCGCCGTACGTGTTGAAGATCCGGACGATCCGCGTCTCGACTCCGTGGTGC
This sequence comes from Acidobacteriota bacterium, assembly GCA_030854005.1. GTDB lineage: Bacteria > Acidobacteriota > Thermoanaerobaculia > UBA5066 > Gp7-AA6 > JALYUA01. Next base: position 10,846 of record JALYUA010000218.1, on the reverse strand, counting down.
CGCTGGTAGGCCATCGTCATCGCTTCCGCAAACCGCTTGGCCTCGTCGTACACGCCTCGCGGGCCGATCGGGTTGACGTTGCCCCAGTACGTCTCGGGCTGCGGGTGCACGAGCGGATCGCCGTAGCACTCGGAGGTGGAGGCCAGCAGGAACCGGGCGCCCTTCGCCATCGCGAGCCCGAGGGCGTTGTGCGTGCCGAGAGAGCCGACCTTCAGGGTCTGGATGGGAAGCTCGAGATAGTCGATCGGTGATGCCGGCGACGCGAAGTGCAGAACCGCGTCCACGGGCCCGTCGACGAAGATGAAGTGCGTGATGTCGTGCCGCACGAATCGGAAGCGCTTCTCCGCGGCGAGATGGGCGATGTTGCGGGGATTCCCCGTCAGGAGGTTGTCGATTGCGACGACGTCGTGCCCTTCGGCCAGAAGCCGGTCGCAGAGATGACTCCCGAGAAAGCCGGCCCCGCCCGTGACGACGACGCGCATCAGGAAATTCTTTCGGGAGGCGGCAGGCGAGAAGCGGCAGGCGGGAAAGTCCGCATCGTCCGCTTTCCCTCTTCCGCCTTCCGCCTTCCGCCCCGTCTCATCCTCGTCCCACCCCGGTGTAGCTCCATCCGCTCTCCTTCATCGTCTTCGGCTCGTAGACGTTTCTGAGGTCGATTATCGTCCGGGACTTCATGGCCCCGGCGAGCCGCGGCAGGTCGAGGGCCCGGAACTCGTTCCATTCGGTCGCGAGCACGAGAAAGTCGGCCCCGGCCGCGCAGTCGTAGGCGTCCGTCGCGTAGTGGATGTCGGGGAAGAGCGCCCGCGCGTTTTCCATCGCCGCCGGATCGAAGGCGCGGATCTTCGCTCCCGCCTTGACGAGCCCCTCGACCACCGCGATCGCGGGCGATTCGCGGATGTCGTCGGTCTCCGGCTTGAACGAGAGCCCGAGCACCGCCCCGGTGCGCCCCGCGAGCGGGCCCGCCGCTTTTTCGATCTTCTCGACCATCCGTGCCTTCGTCTCGCGATTGACCTGCATCGTCGCCTCGATGATCCGGAACTCGTATCCGTGCTGCCGGGCGAGATCCGCGGCGGCCGACGTGTCCTTCGGAAAGCACGACCCTCCGAATCCCGGGCCGGGATGGAGGAACTTGCCGCCGATCCGCTTGTCGAGGCCCATGCCGCGCGCGACGTCGTGCACGTCCGCGTTCATCAGCTCGCAGAGGCGGGCGATCTCGTTGATGAAGGAGATCTTGACAGCCAGGAAGCCGTTAGACGCGTATTTGATCAACTCCGCGGAGGCGACGTCCGTGATGACGAACGGCGTCTCGATCAGGTACAGCGGCGAGTAGATCTCCTGCATCACCTCGACCGCGCGCGGGTCCGAGGCGCCGATCACGATGCGATCGGGACGCAGGAAGTCGGTGATCGCCGATCCCTCGCGGAGAAACTCCGGGTTCGACACGATCGAGAAGTCGTGCTTCCCGTCGTTGTCCCGCATGATCTGCTCGATCATCTTTCCGGTACCGGTCGGAACGGTCGACTTCGTCACGACCACTTTGTAGCCGTTCATGTGGACGGCGACCGCTTCGGCGACCTGCCGCACGAAGGTCAGGTCGGGCGAGCCGTCGGGGCGCGGCGGAGTGCCCACGGAGATGAAGATCGCGAGAGAGCTCTCGATCGCGGATTTCAGATCGGTCGTGAATTTCAGACGCCCGGCGCGCTCGTTTTTCGCCACGATCTCCTCGAGCCCGGGCTCGTAGATCGGGATCTGGCCGCGCTGGAGGGCCGCGATCTTCGACTCGTCCTTGTCGACGCATGTCACGTTCATCCCGAAGTCCGCGAGGCACGCGCCCGTGACGAGGCCGACGTAACCCGTACCCACCATGCAGATGTTCATCGGCTCAGGATCCCGACAAGTGAGTTCGGTGCCATGCGACGCTCCTCCGGATTCCCTCTTCGAGGGGGACGCGGGCGTGAAAATTCAAGAGACGCTCCGCCTTCTCGACGGCCGCGTACGTCACGGGCACGTCGCCCGGCTGGTCGGGATGCCGCTCGAGTTTCGCGGTCTTGCCGAGCGCGCGCTCGATCTCCCCGACCAGCCGGCTCAGAGTGATGGGCCGCGAGCCGCCGAGGTTGATGATGTCGAACCCCGGCGGGCCTTCGATCGCGGCCTCGACACCGTCCGCGATGTCGTCCACGTAGGTGTAGTCGCGAAGCGACTCGCCATCCCCGTAGAAGGGGATCGGCTCGCCGCGGTCGATCGAACGGATGAACCGGGCGATCGCCATCTCGGGGCGCTGCCGGGGTCCGTAGACCGTGAAGAAGCGCAGACAGACCGCCTCGAGCCCGTGGATGTGGTGAGCGGTGAAGACGTGGAGCTCGCCCGCGCGCTTCGTGGTCGCGTAGGGGGAGATCGGCCGGTCGATCGGGTCTTCCTCCGAGAACGGAACCTTCGAGTTGATCCCGTAGACGGAGGACGAAGACGCGAACACGAACCGCGGCCGGCCGTGCGCCACGGCGGCGTCGAGGAGATGGAGCGTCCCGACGCAGTTCACCTCCTCGTACAGGACCGGCTGGAGGAGAGACGGGCGGACGCCCGCGCGCGCCGCGAGGTGCACAACGGCGTCGGGGGTCTCCTCCCGGAACACGCGGAAGACGGCGTCTCTGTCCCGGATGTCGGCCTCGACGAGGCGGTATTTCGGGTTCCCGGCGTGCGGCGCGACGTTCTTCCTCTTCAGGGCCGGATCGTAGAAGTCGTTGAAGTCGTCGAGCACGATCACGCGGTCGCCCCGGGCGAGACGCCGGTCCGCGACGTGAGAGCCGATGAAGCCGGCTCCTCCCGTGATGAGGATCTTCACTTCGGACGGGGCGTCACGGAAGGCGTCGGCGTCAGCGTCGGCGTCGAACCGGCCGGCGGCGGATCGGGAACGGCCGTCTCCAGACCGTCGTCCGACGCCGCTCCCGCCCTGCGGTGGCCCTGGTCGTAACGCTTCCGGATTCCGGACTTCTGGCGGTCGCGGACCAGCCACCGGAGGAGCTTCGATTCGTGCACCCCGACGACGAGGTCGTTCGCGGCGTCGAAGATGGCGGGATCATTGATGAGCTTTCCGGCGGTTCCCTCGCCCTCGTCGAGCTTGCGTCCGATCGAATCGAGCCGCTTCGAGAAATTCCGGAGATTGTTCGTGAACTCGCGGCCGAACCGCTCGTCGTGGAGCAGCAGCGGGAGCGCGCCGTTCCCCTTCTCGAGCTGAGCGGTCACCTGCGCCAGCGAGACCGCGGCGGTGGAGAGGTTGTCGACGAGCGCGTAGACCTTCTTCTTGCCTTCGGGGTCTGAAAGAAGAGCCGGCAGGACGCCCGAGTTCGAGCGCAATCCCTCGTCGACCTTCGCGAAGACGCTCTGCGCCGAGCGGATCGCGCCTCGCAGCGAATCCCCGGTCTCGCGGCCGTATTTCTCATCGACGAGCAGTTTCCCGACGAGGCCATGGCCGGAGTCGACCTTCTTGAGGATCGAGTTCAGCGAGTTCAAGGTGGTCTGCAGGCCGCTCTCGAGACGCGCGCTCTCGGGGCTGTCCGTGGTCAGCGCGCCGAGAAAGCCCTTGCCCTGCTCCGTCCGGCCGAGGATGTTCTTGAGCGAGCGCGCGATCCCCGAAAGGTCGGTCAGGAGGTCGCCGCCTCCCTCGAGCAGCTTCTCGATCCCGGCTCCCGGCGCGGGAGGAATTGTCCCGTTGATCGGCACCTCCGGCTCTTCGGCGGTGCCGCCGGCGAGGTCGATGTACTTGTCGCCCAGAAGCCCGATCGTCTTGATCGACGCGCGGGTCCCCTGCCGCAGGCGGGGCGCCGCCCGCCGGTCGACGTCGTAGTGAACCTTGACCGTCCGATCCGCGGGGTCCGGGGAGAGGACCACGTCGATCACGTTGCCGACCGTGACCCCATTCAAGCGGACGGGATTTCCCGCGACGAGCCCCGAGGCGGAATCGAACCGCGTCTCGTAGGGGAACTTCTTGCGGAAGAGGTTCGCACGGCGTCCGACCATGAGGATCCCCGCCATCAGCGCCACGAGTGCGATCAGAACGACGAGCCCGACCCGGAACCTGCGGCCGACCTGATGCTCGGTGACCAATTACGTCCCTCCTCCCACGGCGGGGAACGCTCCCGTGCCGCAGGGGAATCCCATGGATCGAAAGTATTCGGAGAGCACCGGGTGCGCTCCGTGGGCGGCCTCGTCGAACGTCCCGACGAACTGGAAGCGCCCCTGATGGAGAAACGCGAGCCGGTCCGCGACCGTTCGCGCGGCGACGATGTCGTGCGTGACGACGACGGACGTGGTGCGAAGCCGCAGATTGATGTCGACGATCAGTTGGGCGATTTTTTCCGAGGTCAGCGGATCGAGGCCCGTCGTGGGCTCGTCGTAGAGGATGATCTCGGGCTCCAGGGCGATCGAGCGGGCGAGCGCGATCCGTTTCTTCATCCCGCCGGAGAGCTCGGACGGCATCTTCTTCTGGGTCCCCGGGAGCCCGACGAGCTGCAGCTTCTCGGCGACCAGCTCCGCGATTTCCTTCGGAGTCTTCTGCGTGTGCTCCTTCAGAGGAAACGCGATGTTCTGCTCGACGTTCATCGAGTCGAAAAGCGCGCCTCCCTGGAACAGCATCGCGAGGCGCCGGCGGATCGGCGAGAGATCCTCCTCGCTCAAAGGAACGATCGACTCGCCGAAGACGCGCACGTCGCCGGCGTCGGGTTTCGTCAGGCCGTTGATGTGCCGCAGGGCGACGCTCTTGCCCGTGCCGGACGGGCCGAGGATGCACAGCACCTCTCCGCGGAAGACGCTCAGGTTCACGCCGGCCAGGATCTCCCGCGCAGCGTATCGCTTCCAGACGTCGAGGAACTGGACGACGGTTTCGCCGGCGGGAAGAGCGGCGCCTCTTTCGCGCGCCGGGCGTGCAGGAGTGCTCATGCGGTCACAGCGAGAGAAAGAGCTTGGTCAGGAAGAAGTCGGAAATCAACACGCAGATCGACGCGAAGACCACGGTGCGGGTCGTCGCGATCCCGACCGCGGCCGCTCCCCCTTCCGTCCGGAGGCCGTTCCAGCAGCCGATGAGCGCGATCTCGAACCCGAAGAAAAACGTCTTCGCCAGCCCGCTCATGATGTCCGAGATCTGGAGCTGGTTCCAGATGCTGGTGAGGTAATCCTGGGTGGTCATCTGCAGCTCGACGATCGCGATTCCGAGGCCGCCCAGGATCCCGAGGACATCGGCCAGAGCCGCCAGCACCGGCATCATGAAGAGGGTCGCCAGGACGCGCGGGACGACGAGCCTGCGGACGGGCGAGATCGCCATCGCGCGCATCGCATCGACCTGCTCGGTCACGGTCATCGAGCCGAGCTCCGCCGTGATCCCCGAGCCCACCCGGCCTCCGACCATCAGGGCGGTGAGCACGGGGCCGAGCTCCCGGACCAGCGAAAGCGAGACAACGCGGCCCACGAAGAGCTTTCCGCCGAAAGCCGCGAGCGAATAGGCGGTCTGCAGCGCCAGGACCATGCCCGTGAAGAGGGCCGTGATCCCGGTGATGGACACGGACTTGACCCCGATTTCGTCCATCTGCCGGAGGACCTCGGAGGCGTAGAAAGGGCGGCTGACGGCGCCCACGATCGTCTGTCCGGCCAGCTGGGTCAGGCCGCCGACGTACTCGACGACGGACTGACCGCGGCGGCCGAATCGGTCGACGAACCGGAGCCACCGGAAGTTCCGGTAGAAAAAAGCGGTCGAGGACGGTTGTGGGACGGGCATCCGGCGGGATTGTATGCCGCCCGCGCCCGTGCGTAAACCTCGGAGGGGCGAAGACTTCGGCCGCGGCGGACGCGCGCGGCACTCCCGGCTCCGCCCCGCCGCGCATCCGGGCTAGGATCCGTCTTCCGATGCGGATGCTGCGCGCCGTGCTCGTCTGGCTCGGGATTTCCTTAGCGACCCTCCTCTTCGGAATTCCGGCGATCGTCGCCGCCTTCGTCCCGCCGCGGGGCGACTGGTTCCTGCGGTTCGCCCGCGGCTGGGCGAGGACGATCCTCGCCTTCTCCGGCGTCTCCGTTCGGGTCCTGCGGCCAGAACGCCTCCGCGGGCCCGCGCCGGTCGTTCTCGTCGCCAACCACGAGAGCCTCGCCGACATCCTCGTTCTCCTCGCCCACGTGCCGCTCCAGGTCCGCTTCCTCGCGAAGAGGAGCGTGTTCAGCATCCCGGTGCTCGGTTGGTCGATCCGCGCGGCCGGATTCGTTCCTGTGGACCGCGGAGATCGCGCGAGGAGCGCGTCGACGGTCGAAGCCGCCCTCGCCCGGCTCGAAAGCGGCCGCTCCGTCGTGATCTTCCCGGAGGAGACGCGGACCCGGACCGGCGAAATGCTGCCCTTCAAGAAAGGCGCGGCGGTTCTGGCTCTCCATTCCGGCCGGCCCCTGCTCCCGGTGGCGATCTCCGGCACGCGGCAGATCCTCTCCCGGGAGTCGTTTCTTCCGCGCCCCGGCCGGGTGGTCCTCGCCATCGGAGAGCGAATCGAGTCAGCGGGCCTCGAGACGAAGGATCGCGCGCCCCTGACCGCCGCGGTCCGCGCCGCCGTGTCGTCTCTTCGCGACGAGGCCGCGGCGGCCCGGGAGCGGGGCGCGTGATAAAAGTCACCGCGGGAGATCACATGCCGCCGACCACGGAGCTGACGGAAGAGAAGGTTCTCGAGACTCTCCGGACCGTCAAGTTCCCGGGGCTCTCGCGCGACATCGTGTCGTTCGGATTCGTCAAGGACCTGGCGGTCGGGGGCGGAAACGTCTCCTTCCGGCTCGAGATCACGACCGAGTCGCCCCGGGCGGCGGAGGAGATCGAGCGCGACGCGAAGGAGAAGCTTCGATCGCTTCCCGGAGTCAACGCCGTCACGGTCCGCATGTCCGTCCAGCCGCCTTCGATGGCCGCCCCGCGGGGCGCCGCCGGCGTCGCTCCCGCCGACCCGGCTCTGCTGCGGGACGTGCGTTTCAAGGTGGCGATCGCGTCGGGGAAGGGAGGCGTCGGCAAGTCCACGGTGGCCGCGAACCTGGCGCTGGCTCTGGCGAAGCTCGGCCTGCGGGTCGGGCTCATGGACTCCGACATCTACGGGCCGTCGCAGCAGATGATGATGGGAATCGACGAAAAGCCCTTCATCAACCCCGAGAACCAGATCGTCCCGATCGAGCGCTACGGCGTGAAGGTGATGTCGCTCGGCTTCCTGATGGACGTCGATCAGCCCGTCATCTGGCGCGGGCCGATGGTGATGAAGGCGGTCGAGCAGTTCCTCCAGGACGTCGCGTGGGGTCATCTCGACTTTCTCCTGATCGACCTGCCTCCCGGCACCGGCGACGCCCAGCTCACGCTGACGCAGAAGATTCATCTCTCGGGCGCGGTCATCGTGACGACGCCCCAGGACGTGTCGCTGATCGACGCGCGCAAGGGACTCGCGATGTTCCAGAAGGTCAATGTGCCGGTGCTCGGGATCATCGAGAACATGTCGTATTTCATCTGTCCGAAGTGCGGCCATCGGGAGGAGATCTTCAAGCACGGCGGCGGAGAGAAAACGGCGAAACAGCTGCGCGTTCCCTTCCTCGGCGAAATCCCGCTCGATCCGAAGGTGGCCATCGGCGGCGACTCCGGCCGGCCCATCGTGGCGGGGGAGCCGGCGTCTCCGGTGACGGCGTCCTACCTCGGCATCGCCGAAGCGATCCAGCGCACGCTCGAAGCGACCTCCCCGTGACCGATTTGCCCCGAGAGGAAGAGAAGCGACCTTCGCGGGCTCAACGCCGAACGCTCGACGCTCGCCGCTGAACCCTTCGTCAAAGCGTGCTCGTCGGGTTTCTCGTCTCCCTGGCCCTCCTCCTCGCGACTCCGACGGCTGACGACGCCGGCTCCGCTCGGCTCGAATCGGAGAAAAACGTCGGCCTCGCCAGCCTCGAAGAGGGAGACCTTTCCCAGGCGAAGACGCGTTTTGCCGCGGTCCGGCGGCTCGCTCCGGCCGAGCCTCTGGGGTGGGCGAACGGAGCCGTCGCGGCGCTGCGCGCGAAAGACCCCGGCACGGCGAAGACGCTCCTCGCCGAGGCCCTGCGGCTCGCGCCGGGCGACGCGCGCATCCTCGCCGTCGAGGGAGTCCGCGCGGAAGCGGCGGGTGATGCTCCGGCGGCCGTGGCCGCGTTCGAGAAGGCGGCCGCGGCGAATCCGCGGGATCTTCCGTCGCGCTGGAACGCCGCTCGCCTGCTCTCCGCGGGCCCCGGCGCCGACCGCGCCCGGGCGCGCCGCCAGATCGAGGCCGCCCTCGGGCAGGCTCCGGGGAACCTGTTCCTCCTCGCGCGCTCAGTCGATCTCGAGCGCGAAGCCGGCGACCGCGCCCGGGCGCTCGGAGCCCTCGATCGCCTCGCGCGGCTGCTCGAGAATCGCGAGACGCGTTTCGACCGCGCCGTCGCCGAGGCGAAGGCGGGGCTCGAGGCGGCAGATCCCGCAGCGGCGGGCATCAAGGTGCGCCTTCTCGAGAATCTGCTGCGCGGCCTTCCGCGCTACCAGCAGGCGCGGCACGACGTCGAGCCGGGGGTCGTGGGGATTCCCCTCGAAGACTGGTCGCCGGAGCGGGCGTCGCGCGTCCGCGCCCGGCCGAAGGCGATTCCTGTCCGCTTCGCCGAAAAGCGTCTGCCCGGCCTCGCTGCTCTCAAAGGGGTCTCCGCCGTTCGCGCCGCGGGGAAGGACGCCCGCGACCTGGCCTTCGTGACCGGCCGCGGGATCGTCCTCGCGGCGGCTCGGGACGGGTACCGCGGCGGCGCCGCGCTTTCGGGATCCGGCGGGGCGGTCGATCTCGCCGTCGCGGACGTCCAGAACTCGGGCGCGCTCGACCTCGCCACGCCCGGCGCCCTCTGGAACGCCGACAAGACCTCGTTCCGCCGCACCCCGATCCCGCCGGGGGAGCGCATCCTCCCGATCGACTACGACTCGGACGGCGATCTCGACCTGTACGTGTGCGCCGCTGGAGGGGACCATCTCCTTCGCAACAACCTCGATGCGACGTGGACGGACGCGGGCACGGCTCTGCCGGCCGGCACCGCCTCGCGAGCCGCCGCCGTTGCGGATTTCGACCGCGACGGGGACCCGGACATCGTGATCGCGCGCGCGGCCGGCGGGCTCGCCCTTCTCGACAACCTCCGCGGGGGACGGTTCGGCGAGCGCGAGGCCGGACTGCCGCGCTCGGGGGCGGTCCTGGACGTCGCCGCAGGGGACTTGAACGCCGATGGGCGGCCCGATCTGGTCTGGACGACGGAGACGGCCGCGTACGTCGCACTGAACCGCGGCGACGGAACCTTTCTCCCGGCACGGGAAATTCCGGCGGGGGGGCGGCCCCTCCTGTTCGACTTCGACAACGATGGCGCGCTCGACCTCTTCCTCTCTTCGAAGCGCGGCTCCGGTTTGTTTCGCAACGACGGCTCGGGAGAGTTTCACAGGGTCGAAGGAACCTTTCCTCCGGGGATCGATGCCGAGGCCGTCGACGCCGACGGAGACGGGGACCTCGATCTCGCGCTCGTCACGCCGGAGGGCGGAGCGATCCTGCTCGAGAACGACGGAGGCAACGCCAACGCGTGGATCGACGTGGCGCTCGAGGGCCTTCCGACGGGCTCCGCGAAGGTAAACCGGCTGGGGTTCGGCTCCGAGATCGAGATCAAGTCGGGACCTCTGTACGCGTTTCGGACGGCCGTTCGCGCGGTGACGCGCCTCGGGCTCGGGGCGGCGCGGAAGCCCGACGTCCTGCGGGTGGTCTGGACGAACGGCGTGCCGCAGAACGCGCTCGCTCCCGCGGCGAAGACCGTCGTCCGGGAGGTCCAGCAGCTGAAGGGCTCGTGCCCGTTCGTGTACGCGTTCGACGGGACGCGGTGGAGCTTCGTGACGGACGCGCTCGGCCGAAGCCCCGTGGGTCTCCTGTACGACGGCGTCCACCAGGCCGCCGCGGACACGCGCGAGTGGCTCGTGGTTCCGGGGTCGCTTCTGCGCCCGGACGAGCGCGGGCGCCTCCTCCTCGATTTCACCGAAGAGCTCTGGGAGACGGCGTACTTCGACTTCGCCCGTCTCACCGCCGTCGATCATCCGGCGGGCGTGGAGCTCGTCACCGACGAGAAGAGGGTGCCGCCTCCGTTCCCGCCGAAGGCGCTCTTCACCATTTCGCGTCCCCTGACTCCGAAGGCGACGGACGAGGCCGGCCGCGACCGCACGGAAGAGATCGCCGGGCGGGACGGCCGCCATCTCGCGGGCTTCGCGCCCACTCGCTATCAGGGCATCGTCGCCGCTCACGACCTGGTGCTCGATCTGGCGGCGGCCCGCCAGGCGCGGACCGTCATGCTGTACCTGACGGGCTGGATCTTCTACTCAGACACGTCGATCAACGTGTCGCTGTCCCAGGGCGGCCGAGTCCGTCCGGCGGGTCCCGAGCTGCAGATTCCCGATGGACGGGGCGGGTGGAAGACGGCGATCGCGGCGATGGGCTACCCCGCGGGGAAGACCAAGACGATGCCGGTCGACCTCTCCGCCGTGCTCGACCGCCGCGATCCTCGCGTGCGGATCCGCACCAACCTGGCGATCTACTGGGACCGCATCGCTTATACGGTCGACGATCCGCCCGCGCCGACGCGGCGGACGGATGCGCCGCTCGCCCGCGCCGACCTGTCGTTCCGAGGCTTCTCGCGCATGACGCGCGAGACTCCCGACGGGCCGCAGGTCTTCGTGCATGACGACGTCGAAAAGACGCCGCGCTGGGCGGACATGGCCGGGATGTACACGCGGTTCGGCGACGTGCGCGAGCTGCTGGAGGCCGTGGACGACCGATACGTCGTGCTGAAG
>JALYUA010000210.1 GCA_030854005.1 Acidobacteriota bacterium | reverse complement strand
GCCTCGTACTCGAGGCGGGTCACGCTCTCGTCCGGCGGTCCTCGCCGGACGATCCCGCCGGGCCATCTCGCGGCGAAGATGCGCCGCCGGTCTATCTCCTCGACTCGATCGGCGAGCTCTCCGCGGTGTACCGCGAAGCCCGGCTGGCGTTCGTGGGAGGCAGCCTCGTGCCGACCGGCGGGCACAACCCCATCGAGGCCTGGGCGGCCGGCGTTCCTGTGATCGTCGGGCCGCACACGGCCAACTTCCGGGACATCGTTCGCGACGGGCTCGCGATCGGGATCCTGGAGGTCGTTCGCGACGGCGCGGGACTCTCGCGCGCGTTGGCCGCCGCCCTCGCTGACCCGGCCGGGCTCGCCCGCCGGGCAGAAGCCGCGAGGCGCGCGGTGGCCGAAGGCCGCGGAGCGGTCGCGCGCACCGCCGATCTCGTGCTCCCGCTCCTTCCCCCGGCCGCCGGGCGCGCCGCGTCGCGATGAGGCCTCTGGCCGCGCTCTACGACCGGCTCCTCGAGGCCCGCGCGCGCCGCTACGCGAGCGGCGGCTTGCCTTCCGAGCGCCTTTCGAGGCCGGTCGTGTCGGTCGGAAACCTCACGGTCGGCGGAACGGGAAAGACGCCGTTCGTTCTGCACCTGGCGGAACGGTTTCTGTCCCAGGGCCGCCGGCCCGCGATCCTGTCGAGAGGATACGGGCGCCGGTCGCGCGAGGTCGTGGTCGTCTCGCGGGGAGAGGGGCCGATCGTCGGAGCCGACCTCGGAGGAGACGAGCCCGTCCTGATCGCCGAGCGCTTGCCCCGGGCGATCGTCGTCGTCGCGCCCCTCCGCGCCGACGCGGCTCGGGCCGCGGAAGAGCTGGCGCCCGACGTCTTCATCCTGGACGACGGCTTCCAGCACATGGCGGTCCGGCGCGACGTCGATCTCCTCCTGCTCGACGCGGCCGACCCCTTCGGCGGGGAGAGGTATCCCCCATTCGGCCGGCTGCGCGAGCCGCCGTCGGCCCTCGGCCGCGCCGACGGGGTCGTCTTCACGCGGCCCTCCGAAGGCCATCCCACCTCCTCGGATCTGTCGCGGATCGCGAGGGCGAACCCGGAGGCTCCCGTTTTTCACGCGAGGATCTTTCCGCAAGAGCTCACGAAGGCGTCGGGCGGACCGGCAGACACACCCGCGCGCTGTGTCGCCGTCTGCGGGATCGCGTCGCCCGCATCGTTTCTCGCGAGCCTCGCCGCGCTCGGCATCGAGCCGGCGGAGACCATCGTCTTTCCGGATCACCGGCGCTACGGCGAACGCGACGTCGCCCGGATCTCCGCCGCCGCCCGGAGGAGCACGAGCACGGCCGTCGTGACGACCGAGAAGGACGCCGTGAAGCTCGGCGGCCTCATCCCTCTCCCTCTCGTCATGGTGCGGCTCGGGGTCGAGATGACATCCCCGGGGTTCTACCCGTGGATGGAGGGGCGGCTGTTCGGGGGTCTGCCGAACGCGGCCGGCGGGGAGCCCGGAACGTGAGCGCGCCTCCTCCGGCGGACGACCCTGTCGACATCCCTCCTCCGGCGGCCCCGACGCGAAGGCGGGGGCGCTCGGCCGCTCGCGATCGGGTGGAGCATGGCCTTTTCGCCGGGGCCGCCAGGCTGCTGGCGCGCCGCGGGCCGGAATCGGCGCCCCGGGCGGGGGCGCGGCTGGCGCGCCTCTACGTCTCCCTCGTTCCGTCGCGCCGGCGGATCCTCGAGGCAAATCTCTCGGCCGCCTTTCCGCAGATGCCGGCCGCGGACGTCTCGGCCCTCGCGCGGCGGAGCGTCGAGAACTTCGGAGCGGTCTTCCTCGAGTTCCTGGACTCGCCTCGCTTTTCACGCGAGGAGATCGAGGAACGGGTCGCCGTCGCCGGTCGCGAGCACCTCGAAACCGCGCGCGCTCGGGGCAAGGGAGTCTTCCTGCTGTCCGCGCACTTCGGGAGCTGGGAGCTCGGTGCGGTGAGGGCCGGTCTCCTCGGAGAGCCGATCGCCTCGGTCGTGCGGCCGCTCGACAACGCGCTCCTCGAAGCGGAGCTGGCGCGCCGGCGGACCCGATTCGGCAACCGTCTCATCCGGAAGAAGGAGGCCGCGCGGGAGATCCTCAAGGCGCTGCGCCGCGGCGGGACCGTCGCCATCCTGATCGACCAGAACGTGCTCGCGGGCGAAGGCGTCTTCGTTCCCTTCTTCGGGCGTCTCGCGGCGACCTCGCCTTCGCTCGCCCTTCTCCAGGCCAAGACGGACGCGGCGGTCGTCCCGGTTTTCACGTTCCCGCTCGGCTCGGGACGCTACCGGCTCGAGTTCCAGGCCCCCGTTCTCGCCTCGGAGTTCGAAGGCGTCGAGAGCCGGGAGGAGCGCATCCGGCAGGCGACGGCGCGTTACATGGCGATCACGGAAGCGGCCGTGCGCCGCGCCCCGGAAGCGTGGCTCTGGATCCACAACCGCTGGCGCACGAGGCCGCCGGAAGAGAGGTGAGACGTGAGATTTGAGAGTTCAGGGTCGATGCGACGTCTGACATCTGATAGCTGACAGCTGAGAGCTGAGAGCTGGATTTGTCCTCCCTCATCGTCGCACCCAACTGGCTCGGGGACGCCGTCATGGCGATCCCGTTTCTCCGCGCGCTTGCCGCGGCGCGGCCCGGGGAGGGGCTCACCGTGCTCGCGAAGCGGGGGCCCGGAGCGATCCTCGGCGCTCTTCCCGACGTCGACGTGATCGAGAGGCGGTCGAGTGTGATCGCCGACGCGATCGCGATTCGCCGGCGCCGCTTCGCGGAGGCCTGGCTGCTCCCCAACTCCTTCCGCTCCGCCGTCGCGCCCTTCCTGGCCGGCATTCCCGAGAGAATCGGATTCGCGACCGACCGGAGGACCGCGCTCCTGACCCGCGCGCTCCCCCCTCCGCCGGGGACGGCCCACCAGCTGCGCGACTACGACTCGCTTCTCCAGGCGCGCGGGGTCACTCCCGACATCGACCCGCCGCGGCTTCCCCTGCCCGAGAAATCCGTCGCACTCGCCCGAGAGGCGCTCACGGCGTCGGGGCTCCCGGCGGGAGAGGCCGCGATGCTCGCGCCCGGCGCCGCCTTCGCGTGGACGAAACGGTGGCCTCCCGCTCACTGGGGCCGCCTGGCCGCGCTCCTGCGCGAATCCGGCGTGGCTTCCGCGTTGGTGATCGGCCCGGGAGAGGAGGCGATCGCCGCCGAGGCCGTCCTCGCCGCCGGATTTCCGGTCCCCGTGCTCGGCGCCGACCTCGACCCTCTCGCGCTCGCCGCGCTTCTCGCCTTCGCGCGTATCGTCGTCGCCAACGACTCGGGGCCGATGCACCTCGCCGGCGCCGTCGGAACGCCGGTGGTCGCCCTGTTCGGCCCGACCGACCCCGGCCGCACGGCGCCCTCAGGCTCCCCCGCGAAGGTCCTGGATCGCTACGTCTTCTGCTCGCCCTGTTTCTTGAAGGAATGCCCTTATCAGCACGAGTGCATGGTCGAGATCTCGCCCGAGCAGGTGAAGCGCGTCGTCGACGAGATCCGGTTGAGCGTTGAGCGTTGAGCGTCCGGACGGGGAAGACCGAACGCGGAAAGCCGACGTTTATCGCGAGGAGGAGACCTTGAGCGAGACTCGGCGAAAGGCGAAACTGCCAAAGCCGGAAACGAACGCTGAACGCTGAACGCTAGACGCTCAAACTTCTCCCTGCGCTCATTTCAACTCCATGTTCCAGTACGCCACGTCGAGAAAATTCCGCCAGGCGGGATGGAACTTGCTCGCGCCGAAGTGGCCCACGGGATGCCAGCGCGGTTTTCTCGGCGGCTGAATGAGGCGGATCCCCGCTTCGTGCGGAGTGCGGTTCCCCTTGCGGACGTTGCAGGCGAGGCAGGCGCAGACGACGTTTTCCCAGCTCGACATGCCGCCGCGGGAGAGCGGGACCACGTGATCGAGAGACAGCTCGGCGGACGGAAACTTGTGGCCGCAGTACTGGCACCGGCTCCCATCGCGGAGATAGATGTTGTGGCGCGAGAACTTGACGTCCTGCCGGGGAAGCCTGTCGAAGTCCTTGAGCGCGACGACGCGCGGAACCCGAATCGCCGAGGAGGGGGTCATCACCACTTCGTCGTGCGGCTGGACGGGAATGTCGCACCAGTTCTCGAAGTCCCAGGTGCTGTAATCCTCGAGCACGGCGCGCACGTGTCCCTTGTAGAAAAGGGAGAACGCCTTGCGGACGGTCGTCACCTGCACCGCCTGAAAGACGCGATTCAAGACCAGCACCTGTGAGTCGAGCATGGGCCTCCAGGGAGGGGCCTCATTATAATCCGAGCGGTTTGAAGACTTTGCGAATCGAGCGGCCCCGGCCGTGAGCTCGCGCGTCACGCGGGAGCGGCTGGAAGGCGTGCTCGGACGCTTCTCCGGACGGCGCCTGGTCGTCGCCGGGGACTTCGTCCTCGACCGCTTCATCTACGGCCATCCGAAGCGCGTCAGCCGGGAGGCCCCCGTGCTGATCCTCCGATTCTCGAAGGAGGAGAACCTGCCGGGGGGCGCCGGGAACACGGCCGCGAACGTCCGGTCCCTCGGCGGCCACCCGGTTCCGGTCGGGATCCTCGGCGAGGACGGAGAGGGCCGCATCCTCCGGGAGATCCTGGAAGACCGGGGGATAGACACGTCCGGTCTCGTCGAGACCTCCGGTTACGCCACCCCGACCAAGACGAGGATCCTGGGCGGCGCTCCGCACGCGATCAAGCAGCAGATCGTGAGGTACGACCGCGAAGGCGTCCTCGGACCGGACTCCGCCGCCCCCGCCGCGCTGCTCGCCCGTCTGCCGGCGCTCGCCTCCGGAGCGCATGCGGCCATCCTCTCCGACTACGGATACGGCGCCGTCTCCCCCGCCGCCGTCGGTCCGCTGCGCGGGTCTCTCGCGCCGGGCGCTCCCGTCCTGGTCGATTCGCGGCACGCGCTTTCGGACTACGCCGACGTCGATGCCGTGACTCCCAACGAAGAGGAGATCGAGGAGTGCGTCGGTTTCCCGCTCGGTGATTCGGAAGACGCGCTCGCGCGCGCGGGAGAGGCCCTGCGGAAAAAGATCGCCTGCCGATCGATCCTCGTCACGCGCGGGTCGCGAGGAATGGCGCTCTTCTCCGAGGGAGCGCCGCCGTCGATCATTCCCGTTCACGGAACCGATCAGGTCGCCGACGTGACGGGCGCGGGCGATACGGTGCTCGCCACCTTCTCGCTCGCGCTCGCCTCCGGAGCGACGCCCCTCGAGGCGGCCGTTCTCGCGAACTTCGCCGGAGGGGTCGTCGTGATGAAGATGGGGACGGCCACCGTGACCCGGGAAGAGATCTCGAGGGCCATGGAGGAGGATCGGGGAATTCTGGGAAGTTGAGCGTTGAGCGGGAGCGAAACGGCCGCGGTACTCCGGATCGAAGGTAAAGCCGACGTGAACGAAAGACGGATCGTTTTTCGAGAGGAGCTTCTTGAACTGGCGGTCGCGGAGCGGGCGGCCGGCAGAAGGATCGTTTTTGCGAACGGCGCCTTTGATCTCCTTCATGCCGGCCACGTCCGGTATCTGGAGGCGGCCCGGCGGGAAGGCGACTGGCTCGCCGTCGGGGTCAACACCGATCGGTCCGTCCGCGCGGCGAAGGGCGAGGGGCGGCCGATCGTCCCCGAGGGAGAGCGCGCCGAAATCGTGGCGGCCCTTCGATGCGTCGACGCCGTCGTCCTGTTCGACGAGGATTCACCGGCGGAGATCCTCGAGGCCCTCCAGCCGGACGTTCACGCGAAGGGAACCGACTATCGCGTCGAGACTGTCCCCGAGAGAGCCGCCGTCGCGGCTTACGGCGGAAGAACGGTGATCGTCGGCGATCCCAAGGACCACGCCACCACCGACCTGATCGACCGGATAGGGAAGATCGAGCGAGCGACCCGGTGACGGGGGAAGATTCCCGATTCCCGGCTCCCGATTCCCGCCCTCCCGTCTCCTCACCGTCCCGGCTCGTCATCGTGCGCCTCTCCGCGATGGGCGACATCGTCCACGCGCTCCCGCTCGCGGAAAACGCTCACCGAGCGGGAGTGTCGGTGGGCTGGGTCGTCGAAAGTGCGTACGCCGGTCTTCTCGAGTCGAACCCCGCGATCTCGGCGGTCTTCCCCGCCGAGACCCGGAGGTGGCGGCGCGCGCCGCTCTCGCTCCAGAGCCGCGGCGAGATCCGGCGGCTCCGCGGAGCTCTCCGGTCGTTCGCGGCGGATGCGGTGATCGACGCCCAGGGGCTATGGAAATCGGCGTTGCTCGCCCGGCTCGCGGGCGCTCCGGTCGTGAGCCTCGGCGCCGGCGACCGGCGGGAGAGAACGTCGTCCTTTCTCGTCGACCGGTCCGTCGCGCTCGATCCGAGCGTGGCACACGTCGTGGATCAGAACCTGTCGCTCCTCGCCCCGCTCCAGATTCCCGCGGCGGTCCGCGCGCCCGACGCGCGGTACCTCCTCGCCGTCCCTCGTGAAGCAGCCGACCGATTCGCGGCCGGGCTCCCCCGCCCCTTCGCGCTCTTTCATCCCGGCGCGAGCCGGACGGAGAAGGCGTGGGGCGAGGAGGAGTACGCGACGCTCGCGCGGCGGCTCTCGGAGCGCGCCGGGATCTCGCCCGTCATCTCCTGGGGCCCCGGAGACGAGACCCGGGCGGGCCGCCTCGCGACGCTTCTTCACGGCGCGCCGCGTCTCCCGCTTCTCGACTTCGCCGGGCTGGCGCACGTCGCCGCCCATGCCGCGCTCTTCGTCGGCGGAGACACGGGGCCCGTCCACCTCGCGGACGCCCTCGGCACTCCGACGCTCGCGCTCTTCTCGCCCTCTTCGCGGCGCAACGTGCCCGCCCGGAACCGGCCCTACGGCGGCGCGTGGTTGAGCTACGATCAGGCGTCCGAGATCGAGGCCGTCGTGGCGAAGGCGATCGGTGCGGCCCGGTGCGCGGCACCCTGACGGAACAGAGGCGATCGGCTGGCTTTTCAGGCGCTCAAGCGGTACCGATTCCTGGTGTGCGCGCTCCTCCTCGCGACGCGCGCGCCTGCCTTTGCGCAGGAGAAGACCGCTCCGCCGCAATTCCTGGGAGAAACGCTGCGCTACGCGATGACGATCCTCGGCGTCGCCGGCGGCGAGCTGACGCTGTCCGCGCAGCCGGCGGAGCTCGCGGGACACCCCGCCTGGAAGTTCGAGCTCTCCGCCGTCTCCAACGACTTCCTCTCGAAGCTCTTCCTCGTCCGCGACTACATGGTGTCGTGGGTGGATCCGAAGAGCTTCCGCTCGGTGCGTTTCGAAAAGCACACCGTCGAAGGAAAGCGCGTTCGCGACGAGCTCACCGAGTTCGACTACGAGGCGGGCGTCGCTCGCCACGAAGGCAAGACCGTGCCCTTGAACGACGCCACGCTCGACACGCTCTCCTCCGTCTATTTCCTCCGGACACTCCCGCTGGACAAGGAGAAGCCGGCCGAGCTCCAGGTCTTCTCGGGAGAAA
>JALYUA010000199.1 GCA_030854005.1 Acidobacteriota bacterium | reverse complement strand
GCCCAGCGCTGCGCTGTCTCGAGCGCGCCGGCGCGCGTCGCCCGGCGGCGGCCCGCGTGCTTCGTCAGCACGTAGCCGCGCCATTCGAGCCCGCTGCGGTCGCGGAAAGGCGCCCGCCGGTCGAGAGCGGCGCCAGGGAGGTCGGTCGTCGCGAGCTCGCCGCACGCCACGGACACGAGGTACGGCACCGGCGTCTCGCCGAACACGTTCTCGACGTCCTCGGTCCGCCCGCCGCACGTCGAGATGAAGAGCGCGTCGGCGAACCGCCCGCCCGAGGCGAGCGCAAGACCGCGCGTCGCGTCGACCGCCGCGTTCGAGAGCGGATCCTCGGCCGAGAGCCCCGAGTACACCTGGCACTTCGGGGTCGCGCAGAGGTCGTAGCCTTCGCTCTCGAACTGGCCGCGGTGCGCCATCGCGTACGTACGCGCCGCGATCGACTGCGCCTTCAACGCCTCGAGCTCGTCGAACCTCTTCGGACCCATCTCCGCGGGGACCACTCCGTACAGGTACTCCTCGAGGTCCACCCGGTTGACCACGTTCAAGGTCCCCCTCGGGTTGACGAGAACCCGGAGACTCCCTCGGTAGGGCTTGCCGTCCCAGAGCACCGGACCGTCGGCGCCGTCGGAGTAGAGCGCGACGGGCGAAGCGAGGCGTCGCGGGACCCCGTCTTCGGCGGCCACGAGGATCGTTCCCCCCGAGCCGGCGGCCGCGGCGGCGCTGCCTTCCACGGGAAGAGCGTCCTGCCCGGCCGCGCGCAGGGTTCCCGCGAACACGTCGGCCGCCGCGCGATCCGGGAAGCTTCCGAGCAGCACGCGATACACGCCGCGGTCCGCCGAGAAGGCGACGGTGCCGGGTGTCGAGAACTCCCGCGAGAGCCGATCGACGAGCTGGCGGGCGGGCTCCTCCTGCGAGAACGCGCCGGCCTGCACCTGAAAGGACACGGCGCGACGGCCTTCGGGGCGGAGGCGCAGCGGCCCCCTCAGGATCTCGGCGCGCCCGGCGGCGGCGACGAGCCAGCGGCGGCCCGGCGGTCCGTAGACGAGCTCCGGCAGGTCGCTCTTCAGCCCGACTCCGAAGAGGACGCCGGAGGGCGCCGCGTCCGACGGGGCCGCGAGAGGCGGCGGGGGCGCCTTCGACCCGCGAGGGGCGGCCGGCACCGGCGTGGGAGAAGCCGCCGGCCGCGTCGCGGCGGCATCCGGGGGGGAAACGGGGCGAGGCGGCGGCACCGAGCGCCCGCAGGCGGAAGCGAGACACAGAGCGGTGAGGAGGGCAGGACGGACAAAAGCGGGCGGCATCGCCCGACGGAGGGAGGCGGGCGCCGGCGCCCGCGGAAGGAGCGCTCTCAAAACCGGGATCGGATCTGACCCTGCACGACGGTCCGCCGGAAGTCCTCTCCGCGCATGGTGACCATCAGGCACATCTCGAACAGGCGGCTGCGGATCCGGCTCCCGATCCGGTCTTCCAGCCGGTCCCGCTCCCCCGACTTCACGTCCGGCTCGTCCTCGAAGTTCGACGTCGCGATGGTGATCTTCTTTCGGTTGTAACGCGTATTCAGAAGGTTGTAGAGCACGTCGAGGACCCACGGGTGCGGCTTCGACGTTCCGAGCTCGTCTAAGACCAGCAGCTCCGCCTCCGCCATCGGCGACAGGATGGATTCCTTCGACAGGTCCGCGTCGGGTCGGAAGCTCGTCTGGATCTTCATGAGCAGGTCGGAGAAATCGACGTACAGGCCGGTCACGCCCTTCTTCGACACGAGATCGGAGAGAACCGCGCAGGCGAGATGGGTCTTGCCGAGGCCGGAAGGTCCGAGGAGCAGGAGGCCCGCGTCAACGCCCGGCCACGTGTCCACGAACTCCCGCGCGATCGACTTCGCTTTCTTGAGAGAAGCATTCGTGTCCGAGAAGTTGGCGAAGTTACAGACCCGGTAGCGCTCCGGAATCCCCGCGGCGGCCACGCGCTCGGACCGCAGCATTCCGTCCCGGCAGGCACAGGAGTGCGCCAGCTTCCGCCCGTCGACGTTTTCCAGGATCCAACCGGTGCCTCCGCAGTCGCCGCAGGGAACCGGATCGGATGCCACGAACCCCATAATAGCCGTTCAATTCTCCGGCAAACCGCTCTCGATGTAGAACCGGCGCTCGCGGGGGCTCTCGAGATATTTCTTGAGATCCTGCAGGCTGGAATCCCAGCCCGAGCCGACTTCTCCGCGGTAGCGGTCGTACTCCGGCCCCGCGTCCGGGACGTCGAACTCGACCGTCACCAGGCAGCCAGACTCGCGGTCCGAGAAGGTCAGGACCATTCCGAGCCCTTCCAGCGGCTCGCCGGCGCTCGGCTCGTAGGAAATGTCCCGCACGACGAGGCGGCGGCCCATCTCGAACTCCGCGATCTTGCCGAGGACCGTGGCTTCCGTGCGGCCGCGCTGGTCGGTGAAGCCGATTGCCCAGTTCCCGCCGGGACGCAGGCCCACCAGGGCTCCCTCGCACCACCAGGACAGCAGCTCCGACACGCGCGTGAACGCGTCGAATGCCTCGGAGGCGCTCGCCCCGACCGCGACGGAACGGATCACCGAATCGCTCACGCGAACATCTTAGCCAAAAGAAGTTGAGAGTCGAGAGTCGGAGGCGGGGCCCGAGAGGCCATTCGCCGCGGGACGTATATTGTGCCGCCATGCCGGAAGCTCCCACTCTGGAGGAAACGCGGCGAGCCCTCGCGCTCGCGCTCGGAGAGGCTATCGATCGGCTCTACGGAGTTTCGATCGAGCGCGTCGTCGTCGAGCGTCCCCCGAAGGTGTCGCTCGGCGATCTCGCTTCGCCTGTCGCGTTTGACCTCGCGAAGGCGCTGAAGAAGGCGCCCCGCGCGATCGCCGCGGAGATCGCCGCGGCCGTCGCGGCCCCCGCCGGCGTCACCGGCGTCCGCGTCGAAGGCGGAGGCTACGTCAACGCGTCGCTCGATCGCGCGGCGTTTGCAGCGTCGCTCGCGCAGGTCGCTCCGGCGGCCGGACCGCGCGCCGGCAAGACCGTCGTCGAGCACACGAACATCAACCCGAACAAGGCGGCGCACATCGGGCATCTGCGCAACGCCGTGCTCGGTGACGTGCTGGTGCGGACGCTCCGCTTCCTGGGCGGCGAGGTCGAGGTGCAGAACTATCTGGATGACACCGGCGTTCAGGTGGCGGACGTCGTCGCCGGCATGCTCCACATCGGCGGCGTGAGGACGGAAGCCGCGGCACTCGAGGCAATCGGGCAGGCGCGGCTGCCGGGTGGGGAGCCCAACCCGAAGGGCTTCGCGTACCTCTGCTGGGATCTTTACGCGGAAGTCGGGCGGACCTACGAGGCGCGGCCGGAAACGAAAGCCTGGCGGTCCGAGGTGCTGCACGCGATCGAAGAAGGCGGCAACGAAATCGCCCGCATCGCCGCCGCGGTCGCGCACGCGGTCTCCTCCGCCCATCTCGCCACGATGGGACGCATCGGCATCGCCTACGACCTGCTTCCGCGGGAAAGCGACATCCTGAAGAAGAACTTCTGGTCCCGCGCCTTCGAGATGCTCCGCGGTTCGGGCGCGGTGATTCTCGAGGCGGAAGGCAAGCACGCGGGATGCTGGGTCCTCCGGCTGTCGGAATCCGACGAGTTCGCGGGAATGGAAGAGCCCGACAAGATCCTCGTCCGCTCCAACGGGACGGTCACCTACACCGCCAAGGACATCGCTTACCAGCTCTGGAAATTCGGACTCCTCGGAATCGACTTCGACTACCTGCCGTTCGTTCCGGAATGGGAGTCGGGAACCGTGCACGCCGGAGAAGTGCCGGATTCCGTGCGCCGCCATCCCGTCTGGAGGACCGCGCACGAGGGCGGACATCGCGGCGCTCCCTCGTTCGGTAAAGCGCAGCGCGTCGTCAACGTCATCGACGTCCGACAGTCCTACCCGCAGAAGGTGGTTCGCGAGGGTCTCCGGGTGCTCGGGTTCGTCTCGGAGGCCGACCGGAGCGCGCACTTCTCGTACGAGATCGTCGCCCTCTCGCCGGGCGCCGCTCGCGAGCTGGCCGACCGGTTCGGCGAGGAGTACCGCCTCTCGGCGGAAGACGAGAAAAAGCCCTACGTCGAGATGTCGGGCCGCAAGGGGCTCGGGGTGAAAGCCGACGACCTGGTCGAGCTGCTTCTCGAACGCTCGCGCGGCGAAGTCCAGAAGCGCCGCGGGAACGAGGAGCCATCGGACGCGGAAACGGATGCCCGAGCCATTGCGGTGGGCGCGCTCCGGTACTTCCTGCTCAAATTCGGCCGCAACAAGGTCATCGCCTTCGACTTCGACGAGGCTCTGAATTTCGAGGGGGACACCGGACCGTACCTCCAGTACTCGCTCGTCCGGGCAGGCAACATCTTTCGGAAGCTCGAAGAAAAGGGCATCGAGGCGGGCCCGCCGGTAGGCGCGTGGGAGGACGACCTCTGGTCCCTGCTCCTGGACGCGGCGTCCCTGCCGGATGTGGCCGAGCGGGCCGTCGACTCGCTCGAGCTCTCGACTCTTGCCCGCCACGCCTTCACCCTCGCGCAGAGCTTCAACCAGTTCTACCACCGCCACCCGATCCTTCAGGAGCCCGAGGCGGCCGTCCGGAACCGCCGGCTGGCGGTCGCGCGTATTTTCAAGCGGGAGATGTCCCGGGCGCTGGAGCTTCTGGGAATCCCCGAGCCGGGAAGGATGTGAAAGGAGCTATCAGTTCGCGGCTTACGCCCGACTCTCGAATCTCAACTCTCAACTCCCAACCTCTAAACTTTCCATCATGAACAAAATCAATCTCGCCGAAAAGCTCGCCCTCTTTCAGGAGCACTTCAAGCCGAAGATCGTCGGCGACCTGAACGACAACCACGTCAAGCTGGTCAAGGTCCTGGGGGATTTCGTCTGGCATTCGCACGAGGCCGAGGATGAGATGTTCCTGGTGGTCAAGGGCCGCCTGACGATCTCTTTCCGGGACGGCGACGTGGAGCTTACGGAGAACGAGATGCTGATCGTGCCGAAGGGCGTCGAGCACAAGCCCTTTGCGCGAGAAGAGGCTCACGTCCTGCTCATCGAGCCGAAGACGACGGTCAACACGGGAAATTCTCCCGGGGAGCGGACCGTTGCGGCTGCGGAGAGGATCTAGCAACACGGTAACGGCCGGAACTGAAATGAAAACCGAGAACTGAGAACTCCCTCATGGCTTCTCTTCGGGATCGCTGGGCGGACAACGCGGACGGCACTTTCTACGTGGACCGGACGTGCATCGACTGCGACGCCTGCCGGCGCATCGCGCCCGCGGTGTTCGCCGAGGCCTCGGACCACTCGTTCGTCGCGCGCCAGCCCGCGGACGAGGCGGAGAAACGCCGGGCCCTGATGGCCTTGGTCGCCTGCCCGACGGGCTCGATCGGGACGTCTCCCCGGGAGAACGCACGGCCCGGCGTCGAGGCCTTTCCCGAAACGGTCGAAGACAACGTCTCGTTCTGCGGTTTCACGTCGAAGGACTCCTTCGGCGCGTGGAGCTATCTGATCGAGCGGCCGGCGGGCAACGTCCTGGTCGATTCACCGCGCGCGGTCGCGCACCTGCTCCGGGAGTTCGAGGAGCGTGGCGGGATCGCCACCCTTTTCCTGACGCATCGCGACGACGTCGCCGATCACGCCGCGTTCCGGCGCCGGTTTTCCTGCGAGCGCGTCCTCCACGAAGCCGACCGGTCGCGGGAGACAGCCGATCTCGAGCGCCTCCTTTCGGGCGAGGACCCGGCGCCTCTCGCGGACGATCTTCTGGCAATCCCGACTCCGGGCCATACCCGGGGCCACACCGTCCTTCTCTACCGGGAGAAGTACCTCTTCACCGGCGATCACCTCGCCTGGTCGAAGCGCCGCAACGGCCTGATCGCCTTCCGGGACGCGTGCTGGTACTCGTGGAAGGAGCAGACCCGGTCCATGGAGCGCCTCCTCGATTACGCCTTCGAGTGGGTGCTGCCCGGACACGGCCAGTGGCATCGAGCGGAATCGGCGGGAGCGATGCGCAAGGAGCTCGAGCGCTGCGTCGCGTGGATGAAGGGAGTCTGAGTCGAGTCTCCGTCCCGAGCTCTCAGTTTTCAGCCTCCAGCTCGACTTCCAGGCCGCGAGAGACCACGCCGGCCGCGACCACCCGGCCGACACCGAGCCCCGAGAGCTCCCGGCGGACCCCCATCGTCGCCTCGGCGGGCGAAAGGATCACGACGAAGCCGCCTCCCCCGGCGC
>JALYUA010000183.1 GCA_030854005.1 Acidobacteriota bacterium | reverse complement strand
CGGCCGGCGGTGTCGTCCCCCCCACCGCCGCCAGGGGTTCCCGCGTCTGCGAGAGGGCGAGAATCGCGAAGCCCGCGGCTGTCCAAGCGAGCTCGCGAAGGCGCTTGACGATCGCGACAGAGAAACCGAGCGAGGGCGCAAGACCCAGCAGTTTGAAGATCGCATAGCGGCCGCCTTCTTCCGTTCCCAGGTGTCCGGGCACGAAGAAGAAGAGCGCGTCGAGGATGACGGCAAGAATCTCGATCGACGTGCAGGTCCGCCAGTCCGCCGGAGAGCCCAGCAACCGAAGGATGAGAAAGGTCTCCACGACACCGAGCGACCAACCCGTGAAATACATCGCGATCGACAATGCGAGACGGCCGCGCCTGTGATGCAGGGCTCCGAAAATCGAGGTGTCGAGATCGCGCCAGGAAGCGGCCGTTCCGGGCGCGAAAGTCTTCGGAAGGAGCCTGCCGAGAAAAGAATGGAGACGCTCGAAGAGATCGGATCGCCGCGCGAGCCACGCGGCAACGAGAAAAATGCCGGCTGCGACCGCTGCCAGGAGGAGCAGTCGGATCCTGAATGGGCTCCCGACAAGACGGCCGATCACCCAGGGAACGCCGGCAACGACAAAGAGGACCTGAGCCGCGAACTGGCAGCCGGCAGCGAGCGCGACGGAAGAGGCGGCACTCACGGTGGGAACGTGCCGACGTAACAGACTGACCCGAAGGAGCTCTCCGCCGACCACACCGGGACTGACGGTGTTGATCGCGTTCCCGGCGGCCTGGATTCCGAACAGGACCGAGAGCGGGACCCTCTGCCCGTCCGGCAGGACGGCGCGCCAGCCGAGGGCCGTTACGGTTTCGTTGATCCCGAAGAGACCGAGAATCGCCAGGAATCCCCAGCCTGTGCCGCGAACGGCCAGCCAGACCTCGGACAGCCCCACCCGGTGCAGCAGCCACCCGAAGAGAAGCAGCCCGAGAGCGAGAGAGACCCGCTCGAATGTCTTCATCGAGCTTAGGGAGGAGCCTCTCGCCTCGCGCCGGAGCGCGTCAGAGGGGAGAAGACTGGAGTCGGCGGGGCCGGCAGGGGCAGCAGGAGTCCGTATCGGCCGAGCCGGAAACGCCGTCCCCTCCAGTGAACCGTGCTGCCGAACATTCCCCCGATCCAGAGAGCAAAGCTCAGAAGATCACGGACCGGAACGAGCCAGATCCAACGCCGAGCCCCCTCGTCGCGGAGGAGTCCGACTGCGACGAGCCACGCTGCCGCAACGGAAATCGCGATGGTCGCCGCGAACATGAGCAGTCCGAACGGCGATGCCTTCTCTGCCGCCAGCAGGAGAACGCTCAGGGACGCCGCATGGGTGAAGACCATCCCCGCGTAACCTCCCGGCCGTGAGACCCGGATTCCCCGGTTCCACCGCAACTGGTGACGAATCAGGTCCCCGAACGTCTTCGTCGAGAGGACGTGGTCCACGACATCCTGCGCGAATTCCGCCCTGTATCCATGTCGCGTCGGAAGGTTGCCCAGCAGGAAATCGTCAGCCAGGTAATTCGCCACGGCATCGAATCCGCCGATGGCCTTCAGAGCGTCCGCGCGGATCAGGATCCCCGATCCCATCGCGAAGGAGACTCCCTCGACCTTCCGGGCGACGAGCGCGTCGCGCTGAAATTCCGCCGAGAGCCCGAGCGCGTCGAGAGCCCCGGCCCAACCCTGACCGTGAGAACGGTAAAGGCACGTGACGACGCCGATCGCGGGATCGGCCATGGGCTGAACCATCCGTGTCAGGTGGTCGGGTCCGACGCGGATATCCGCGTCGGAGACGAGGAGGAGCGCGTGCCGGGAAGACGCAGCCGCGTGCGCCAGAGAGGCGACCTTCGGGCTCCCCTCGAGCGGCGGCGGATGGAACACGATGCGCGCTTCGACCTCCGGGAACTCCGCCAGAATCTGCCGCACGATCGGGACGGCCGGGTCCGCTTCACTCTCGACTCCGAAGATCACCTCGTACTTCGGGTAGTCCTGGCGGAAGAAAGAGGAAAGATTCCTGTAGGCGTCCGGGTCGAGCCCGCAGAGCGGTTTCAAGATGGACACCGGGGGACGAAAATCTGGATCGACCCTTCGCCGCAGGGCGAAAAAATCGGAGGCGGCGGCGATCCCGAGAATCGAGTACAGATTGGCGAACACGCACATCACGACGAGTGCCGCCTGGATCCAGAACAAGGCGGTATGCCCCGTTGAAAGCGCCCGAAAAAGAGTCATGGCAGACCTCCGCCGGAGTCGCGCCAGACACCGGGATGGCCCGCCGGCGGTTCCAATTCGAAGCCGTTGTCCGAAACGGCCGCCCGAACCCGCCGGCTGAGAAGCGCATCGAGCTCTCTCCGCCCTCCGGGACTCCGCGCCAGCGACGGATGGGCATAGAGCTCGACGCTTCGCCCCTTCATTCGTGGAACCAGCCGAAGCAGATAGTGTTCGTCGATCTCGCCCGTCGCGAAGAGGCCATAGACGCGGTCCGCGAAGCCGATGCCGGCCTTTTCCAGCCGCTTCACCGCGCGGCGGCGCAGCGCCGCGAAGACCGAGCTCCAGAGAACGTTTCTGAGCCGGTTGTTCCCATCGAGCGCAAAAGCGGTCGTGAGCTCTTCGGAGGGGATCCGAATCTTTCGGATTTGAAATTCCTTCGCGAGCGCCGCCAGCGCGTCCAGCACGACGGGATGCATGTGAAGGTGGTGATGCCCGTCGACGTGCGACAGGGGTAGGCCCGTTTGCCGGAACAACTCGAGCTGCTTTCGAATCTCGAGAAGGAGCTCGCGGCGACTCTCCGATGAGAAGAAGTAACGGAGCCCGGCGCGAAATGGACTTCGAGGGAAGAGGCCGGCCGGTCCCACGAGATTCGGTATCTGCGCCGCGGGCATCGCAGCGCGACCGTCCACGAGGACGAGATGAAGCCCGATCAAGAGCGTCGGATGCCTGTGGGCCAGGTCAACGGCCGCTTCGAATGCGGACCCGGTCACCATGAGACTGGCAGCCGTCAGGATCCCGTGCCGATGGGCCTCCAGGATCGCGGCGTTCACGTCGGCCGACGCTCCGAAGTCGTCTCCAGTGACCCCGAGCCGCCTCATGTCTGCGCCTTCCTCTCGGAAAGGAAACGAAAGAACTCGGCGCCCTCCCGAAGCCTGCGGCGTGTCATCCCGGGCGTCGCGACCATTTCCTGGACCATTTCGGCGATCTTTCGCGGACGGAGATAGAACCGCTTGTAGAAGCGCTCCATCGCGCGGGCGATGTCGCCGCTCGAGAGGTTCGGATACGAAAGGGTGCTGACCTGAATTCCGTCGTCGCCGACCAGGCGGTCGTTTTCGGCCGAGAGCCACCCGTTCTCGATCGCCTGCCGATAGAGCTCGGTTCCTCGATACGGTGCCGCGAGCGAGACCTGGATCGTGTGGGGGTTGATCTGGCGAGCAAACCGGACCGTCTCCTCTATCGTGTCCGTCGTCTCGCCGGGGAGACCGACGATGAACGTCCCGTGGATCAGGATCCCGAGTTGTCGACAGTCCTCGCTGAACCGGCGGGCGATGTCCAGCCGAACCCCTTTTCGGATGTTGTTCAGGATTTTCTGATTTCCGCTTTCGTACCCGACGAGCAGAAGGCGCAGACCGTTTTCCTTCATTTCAGCGAGCGTGGCCCGCGAGACGATCGGCTTCGCGTTGCAGGACCACGTCACCCCGAGCTTTCCCATGCGGCGCGCGATGTCCCGCGCTCGCGGCTCGTCGTCGGTGAACGTGTCGTCGTCGAAAAACCACTCCTTGACCTGGGGCATCCGCTCCCTTGCCGACGCGATCTCCGCCTCGACGTGCGCGGCCGACCGGGTGCGATAGCGGTGTCCCCCGATGGTCTGCGGCCAGAGGCAGAACGAACAAAAAGAGCGGCAGCCCCGGCCCGTGTACAGGGACACGTAAGGATGGAGCAGGTAGCCGATGAAGTAGTCCTCGATGACGAGATCCCGGGCGTAGACGTCCGTCACGAAGGGGAGATCGTCCATGTTCTCGATGACGGCGCGCTCGGGCCGATGCACAATGAGACTGCCGTCGCGATAGCTCAACCCGTCGATTCGCGAATAGGGGAGTCCGCGCGCGACGTCCCGGACGGTGTAATCGAACTCCTTGCGCGCGACGAAGTCGATCGACCGCGACGCCCGCAGCGATTCCTCCGGTGACACCGCGACGTGAGCGCCGACGAAGCCGACCCTCCGATCCGGATTGTCGGCCTTGAGGTGTTCGGCGACGCGGACATCCGACGGAAACGACGGGGTGCTCGTGTGCATGACCACGAGGTCGTAGTCACGCGCCAGAACCAGGACATCCGCGAGGGACAGTCCGCGCGCGGGCGCGTCGACCAGGCGGCTGCCGGGCACCAGAGCGGCGGGTTGCGCCAGCCAGGTGGGGTACCAGAAGGACCGGACCTCCCGCCGCGCCTGGTATCGCGCGCCCGCTCCGCCGTCGAATCCGGCATAGGACGGGGGGTTCAGAAAAAGGGTTCTGACGAACTTGTCCGCCGGGCCCGGCGCGGAAGTAGGAATCATGACGTCGCCTTTCCCGGGCGGCGGGCGACGAAGGTCGCGAGCACGGCCCAGAACACATTCACTCCGATCGCCGTCGCCCAGACCAGGTAGCGCAGCGAACCGAACCAGGCGAGGAAAGGAAGCAGGTAAGCGAAATCGCGGCTCGCGAGGCGTTCGTACCAGAGAACGCGCGCCGCCCGAGGGTGCGGGTCGGGCGCGCGGCGGGCTTTCTCCGCGTTGATTCGGGGGCCGAGGATCCGAACGTACTCGGTCACCATGCACCCGACCATTCCGACGAATATCGCGGCGGCCAGGAGCGGAACGAAGCGGGCTCCGCCTTCGAGAAAGACGTGAACGAGGACCCCCGAGAAGACGGCGACGAGGACGACGTTGTCGCAGAGAAGATCGAGACGGGCGCCTCGGGGCGTTTCCTGGTAGGTGAGCCGGGCGATTTCTCCATCGCATCCGTCCAGAACCGTCGAGATCAGGAAAAGCAGGGCCCCCGCGGTGCTCCAGACCGGGTTCGGCAGAGCGAGGAGCGCGGCGCCCGAGAGAGCGGGAACCAACGCGAGGACCGTCACCTGGTTGGGAGTGATCCTCGTGCGTGCGAGTCGGAGGCTCAGGCGGGTGGAGATCCTGCGACTGATCCAGGCGGCGAAGAGGCCGTCGGTCCGCTTCGTGAGGCTGCTCCGGAGAGCGGATCTCGCCGCGGAAAGCGTCACGTCGCCCTCCACGGGTTGAAAGAGGCCGATGTCCACTTCGCGGCAGCGATCGGCGAGAGAGAGGAAACTCGCCGGGACGTCCGACCCGCTCTTCACGGTCTCCAGAATTTCCTTCACCGAGTCCGTGTCCTGGACCGCCACGAGAAATCCGACCACTTTCAACGACCCGTTCGACCTTCCCGTCAGGATCGTGGGCTGACCTGTCTCAATCGGTATCCGTTCGAGAAACGCAATAGCCCTCGGGTTGACGAGCACCGGAACCCGCAGAAGAAGCATCGCTCCGCCCTTGTTTTTCTCTTCCCGCTGGAGGTCTTCGGCATCGAGCTCATCGAATGCGCGAAACACGTCTCGTGGAGAGAAATCCCTCTGCTCCAATGCCCGAAGGAGGCGCTCGAAGACCGTCAGGCCTCCGATTTCGAGGTCCCATTCGGGTTGTCGGCCGACGATGACGGTGGGATGAATCGAAAGCGAACGGGAGAGGGCTCGCGCTCTGCCGGTCGCCGGGCCGGAAGGCGCTCTCGAAGCCAGAAGGTGCAGATCCGCCGGATGGATCCTGCGCCCGCGAAATCGATTTTCGCTCGCGAACATGAACTCCTCTCCCAGGGAGACGGGTCTCGTACGCGCGCGATTGCGCGGCCGAGGTCTAACCGCTAGGAGAGGGCGGGTGGGGCGCGGGAGGGGGTTTCGCGGAGAAGCGCCCGGGGCGCCCGCTCCGCTGGATCTCTGGAGGACTGATCGAATCGCTCGAGATGAGGGGTAAAGACGACGATCGGCGACGTCGCGGAAACGAAGTCGTTGTTGAAACAAGCGAGGCACGGATCGTCGTCGACCACCCGGTCCGCGGACCAGACAGGTCCCGCCATGTTGAAGTCGGCGTCATTGAACTTGAGGACCTGCCCGGAATCGCTGCGCTGGTCGAGGAGGAGGTCTTCCAGGCCGTTGACATGCTGGTGGCGTGCTCCGGTGACGGCGAGGAAGAAGAGACTGAGGTAGATCCCCGTCGCGCGGCGCCAGCCACTCCGGAACATGTCGAGGACTATATTCTTCATCACGCGACGGGGAAAGTCTCTCGGAACCTGCGATGGCCGGGACCCGGCTCGAGCGGCTCCTCGGACGGACGAACGGCCGCTGTCCCTCTCGTCTTGGAGTCAGAGAAGAGGTCCGGCGCTTCGCGGTACCGGGCCGGATCCTGCACACGAAAAACGAATCGAGGGGTCCACGATGAGCCGAACCATTCCCATCCTTCTCCAGACGACCACCCCGAAGCTCCCGGACGACTGGTCCATCGAGACGTTCGGGCTCCTCCGGCAAGCTCTCCGGCCTGAGCGAGGTGGACGTCCGATTCGAGATTACGGCGCGAAACCGCGACGTTCCCGTCGGCACGCCCGATCCCGCGCTCGCGCACCTCGACGCGACCGACGTCGATGAGCTTTTCTCCGGGTCGCTTGTGCGCGGCTTCTGCGGAGGCGCTGCCGCCAAGGTCACCGGGAAGGGCGGGGGCTACCTGGGCTGCACCGGAGCGGCAAAACCAAAATGCGCCGTACGGAACGCTCTGCGCTGCTCCTGCGAGCGCTCCTGGGCAAGATCCGACTCGAGCCGGTGGCCCCGGAGGGATGCCTTACTACCGGGCGATTTCTAGCTGCAGGTTCTAGCCCTCATCGACGTCGGTGCGACGCCGGAGGAGCCGAGTCCTGGTTCTACTTCTTTGAAATGGTGGACACGTTCGCAAAGAGTTAGAACCGCTGGGAAATCCCGATCGACGCTTTCCTCTTCGAGGCGAACGTTCCCGCCTATCAGCGGATCGCCGGGCAGGCATTCGCTCTCCACATTCTCGATTTCAGTGTTCAAAGAATTGCGCGGCAGCTCGCGGTCTCCGACAAGACCGTCGCGAAATCGCTTGCGTGGTTTTCGGACCGGGAAGAGACGAGTTGACGGCTGTGTTCCCATGAGGACACTCGGACTCGCGTATTCAACCCTCCCAGTTCCGGAACTTGACGGAACAGTTTTCATCTCCCTCCAACCGAACCCGGGCGCCTTGCCGATGTCGGCGCGCAGAGGAGTTGCTCCCGGACGGACTTCGCCTGGGAATTCAAGGAGATGAAAGATGCCGCGCCCGTGCAGTATTTGCGTCCATCCCGGCCGGGAAGAAATCGACAGCGCTCTTCTCGAGGGAGAATCGTTTCGAATCCTCGCTGAACGTTTCGAAACCTCGAACAGTACCCTCTTCCGGCACCAAGGAAAGCACCTTTCCGAGCGCCTTGTTCAGTCGCACGCTGCGGCCGAGATCTCGAAGGCCGACGACCTCGTCATGCACTCCCCCCTCTGAAGAGATCAATAAATCGGATGCTCGTGGTGCACGATTCGCTTGTCGATGTGGGGGAAGGGGAAGAGCCTCAAAGTCGTGCGACCGTGATCCTCGTGCACCGTCTGTCCGCCGTACCCCGATCCGTACCCGTCTCCATACGCCTGGTCTCCATACGCCTGGTCTCCATACCCCTGGCCGTCGTAGGAAGAGTAGCGCCGTGAGTATCCCTCCCGGTACGGCTGCTGGTACGGACGGGCATAGCCGTAGCCCTGGCCGTAGCTGCCAGAATGCCCGTACGGACGCGAGTACCCCTGATGCTCATAGGGACGAGCATATCCATAGCCGCCAGACGCGTATCCGTCGACATACACCTGCTGCTGCTGGTAGGGCGACGAGCAGTAGGCGTCCTGACCCCGGGCCGGGGACGAGAGCGCGAAAGCTCCGAAACCGGCGACGAGAGCGGGCGCGAGTGCGAACCATTTCGTTTTCATTTTTTCCGGCCTCCGCCGGAGGTATCGCAATCCTGGTGCCCGACGCGCGGACCGGGGAGTAGTGATCCAACCATTGAATTCAAGCGACTTAGGCCGAGAACTCTGTCAGTCGCGTCATCGGAGTGTCCCATTTCCCGCTGAGTTGTACCCCTCCGATATCAGAGAAGGAGCGCCCTGGTCCGCGATGAATTTTCTTGAAGCGCGCTGAAGCGTTGATACCGTGTTCGTGCGCCGGTCACTGACAGTTTGAGAGGAGCGGGAAGAGCTTGCGGAGAACAATGTTCATGGCGTTGGCGTTTCTGGCGTTCGTTTTCATGACGTTGTCCGGGGCCGGGAGCCGCCCGGGACACATTCCGGTGCGTCGCGACGCGGTCGTACGAGTCGACCCGCCCGCCGCGCCCGGCTCGCTCGGCCCTGACCTGACGACGGTGAACGGCAACGTGGTCCTCTCCTGGTTGGAACCCTTTTCGGCAGCGACGGGCCCTCGGCGGGGAGGCTTCGCGTTGCGGGATTCGCAGCTCGTCCAGGGCCGCTGGTCGGATCCCGAGACAGTTGTTTCTTCGAATCGTTTCTTTGCGAACTGGGCGGATTTTCCGTCCATCGCGCAGGCCCCGTCCGGCTGGCTCGTCGCCCATTGGGCGGAAATGTCGGGGGATGGCACCTACTCCTACGACGTTCAGATGGCGCGATCGGACGGGTGGGGTCGTCCCTGGCGCCGCATCGGTACGGTTCACGACGACGGGACGCAGACGGAGCACGGCTTCGTGTCTTTTCTCCCGGAAGGGTCCGCGCTGCGCGCCTTCTGGCTCGACGGTCGGGAGACGAAGTCGGAAGCAGCCCGAAATTCAGGACATGGGACGGAGGGGAGCATGACTCTGCGGACGGCACCGGTCGGGGAGGCACCGCAGCGGGGCGAACTTCTCGACGGCCGCGTCTGCGATTGCTGCCAGACGTCCGCCGCAATCACTTCCGACGGGCCGATCGTCGTCTATCGGGATCGATCCGAGAAGGAAATTCGGGACATTGCGATCATCCGCCGGACTTCCGGCCGATGGACCCTCCCCCGGCTCGTTGCCTCGGATGGTTGGGAGATCCCCGGGTGTCCAGTCAACGGCCCCTCTGTCGATGCGAAGGGCCGGTTGGTCGCGGTCACCTGGTTTACCGGCGCTCAAGGACGGGCCCGAGTCCAGGTTGCGTTTTCTGCTGACTCGGGGGCGACCTTCGACCCTCCGCAGATCATCGACGCGGCGAACCCTCTCGGTCGCGTCGGACTCGTCCTCGACGAGAACGGCGATGCCCTCGTCTCGTGGGTGGCGGGAGAAGGCCCCAAGCCCTCGATCCGTCTTCGCCGCGTCCGGCGGCGCGGATCGATGGGAGCGCCGATCGTGATCTCGGAAACGTCGGCGGCGAGAACGAGCGGTTTTCCTCGAATCAAGCGCACCGGCGATACTCTGGTCGTCGCCTGGGTCGACCCGCTGGAACCATCCAGGCTGCGCGCCGGCGTTCTCAAAGCGGCGAGCGTGGGGGTGGAGTAACGCACTTCCTCGGGGGCCCACGTCACGCCTGGCCCGACGGCAACGGCCCGATCCCTTCGCGGGATGACCTGTTGTTAGACCGATTCAAGACTCGGAGCGACCAAATGGATTCCAATAAGAAGCGGCGGCTCGCGTTGTTTATATTGATCAGTATAAACATACTGGCGTCGGTTCTTCACTACGTGGACAATCTCCTCTTTTTTTCTGACTACCCGGAACCATCCTGGGCCAGCACCCGTGGCATCGCCCGTTGGTGGCTCCTCATGACTCCGTTCGCTTTTCTAGGTTACTATTTCTACCGCAGAGGGTTTCTGGTGAAGTCTTATCTTTCACTTTACCTCTACTCCACGATGAGTTTGGTCACGCTCGGCCATTACGTTTATGAGAGCCGCCAGACAATCTCCTGGCGAATACAGACTCTCATCCTGTCGGAAACTGTTGCCGCTCTCGTACTGATTGGTTATGTCGCGTACTTACACCGACGATCGTCTATTCACACCGAAGCAGAGGCGCGGCCGCCAGGCTGAATAGTCTTTCTATTGACGACAGTGCCATTCCTCCTGACCGGATGCCGTAGAGGCCGCAGCGCGCTGGCGATATCCTGGATCGAGCCGGTCCCCAACCACCGTTCGCTGCGCCCCGATGGAGGATGGGACCTTCGGTGGTCTCGGTCTTGCATCGTGTGTTGATCGGAGGTGTCAAATGGCCGAACAGGGTAAGTGCAAGGCTTCTGGATGCAAGTGTCGGGAGACCAAGGTGAACGGGTGCTGCTCGGATTCCTGCGCTCAGGGAAAGATGAGCGGCGGGAAGTGCGGGTGCGGTCATCCGGACTGTAAGTAAAACTCAGTGTCTCGATCTCGGGCCGGGCAGGCGTCGGGAAGGCACCGACGCTGCTCGGTCGCGCTAGCTAGAGGGTCTGGTTCCCTTTTTGGGATCCTCTCGAACGTGTCGCCGGAATCTCCTGGATGTCGGTGCGAGCCAGCCTCAACGAATTTCCGATCACCGAGACCGAGCTGAAGCTCATCGCCGCCGCGGCGATCATCGGGCTCAAGAGAAGACCGAAGAAGGGGTAAAGCACCCCGGCCGCGACCGGGATCCCGAGGACGTTGTAGAGGAAGGCGAAGAAGAGATTCTGCTTTATGTTTCGCATCGTCGCTCGGGAGAGAGCACGGGCCCGTACGATGCCGATGAGGTCGCCCCGCAGGAGCGTGACGCCGGCGCTCTCCATCGCCACGTCGGTTCCGGTGCCCATGGCGATTCCCACCTGTGCCTGGGCCAGAGCCGGCGCGTCGTTGATCCCATCTCCGGCCATCGCGACGAATCGTCCTTCGGTCTGAAATCGCTTGACGACATTGACCTTGTCTTCCGGGAGAACTTCGGCGACCACTTCGTCGATTCCGAGCTGACTCGCCACCGCGTTCGCCGTCGTCTTGCTGTCGCCGGTGAGCATGACGACGCGGATCCCATCCTCGCGCAGCAGCCGAATGGCATCAGGGCTCGTCGTCTTGATCGGGTCGGTGACGCCGATCACGCCCGCAAGTTTCGCATCCACCGCCAGGAAAATCGCGGTCTGGCCCTGACGCCGCATGTCTTCCGCCCGGGCGCCCAGCGGCCCTGAGTCGATGGTCAGCTCGTCGAGCAATTTTCGGTTCCCGAGCGAGACGGCCCGGCCGGCCAGGCGTCCGGAAACGCCTCGCCCCGTCAGCGACTTGAACTCCTGAATGGGTTCGAGATGGAGCTTCTTTTCTGCGGCTGCCGCGAGGATCGAGGCCGCAAGCGGATGCTCGCTCCCGCGCTCGAGGCTGGCGGCGAGCCGGAGGACCTCCGATTCGTCGAAGCCGGGCTGCGCCGCCACGGTGGCGACACGCGGCTTGCCTTCCGTGATCGTCCCCGTCTTATCGATGACGAGGGTGTCCACCTTCCTCAGCGATTCGATCGCTTCGGCATTCCGGAAGAGCACGCCGGCTCCCGCCGCTTTTCCCGTCGCGACCATGATGG
Organism: Acidobacteriota bacterium; assembly: GCA_030854005.1. GTDB lineage: Bacteria > Acidobacteriota > Thermoanaerobaculia > UBA5066 > Gp7-AA6 > JALYUA01. The sequence goes on along the minus strand of JALYUA010000183.1, from coordinate 186 downwards.
ACATGGGAGTCGCGAGTCCCAGCGCGCACGGGCACGCGATGATCAGAACGGCGACGGCATTCACCAGCGCATGGGCCATTTTCGGATCGGGCCCCAGGAACGCCCAGACGCCGAACGTGGCGACCGCCACGGCGATGACGATTGGTACGAAGTAGCCGGCGACAACGTCCGCGAGCTTCTGAATAG
>JALYUA010000158.1 GCA_030854005.1 Acidobacteriota bacterium | reverse complement strand
TATCAGGACGTGCTGAAGCTGAAGCAGGCCGGTCTGTCGGATGAGTTCATCCTCAACAAGGTGAGGACGGAGAACGTCAACTACCAGCTCAATACGGCGGAGATCGTCGAGCTGCGGTCGGCGGGCGTCTCGGAAACGGTGCTCGAAGTCATGCTCCGGTCGGGGCAGCCGCCCGCGGCGGTCGCCGGCGCCGCGGTCGCGCGCCGCGCGGAATTCTCGGGGCTCGCCCGCGTCGGCAAGGGCTTCATCGTCTTCGGCACGTCGACCAAGAACGTCGGCCGGCTGGTCGTCGACGGAGAGACCATCTCGTGGACCGGCAGCGCCGACGCGGACAAGAACTTCTCGGTGTACGCCAAGAACATCAAGGAGATCTTCAACACCTGCGTGCTGCGCCCGAACCAGAATCTCTGCCTCGAAGTCGGATTCGTCACCTACACCGGTGAGGAGTACAAGTTCCGGGATCCGGGCTGGAAGAACGGGGAGAACCGGCTGGTCACGGAAGTGACGAACTACTTCAAGCAGGCGTTCCCGAATCTGTTCTTCTCGGCGCGCCCGGTCAACGAGCTGTAAGAGGACGGTAGGGGGGAGGCGGTAGGCGGGAGGCGGAAAGACGGGACCGGGAATCGGGAATCGGAAACCGAAGGGAGGGCGCAGACCGCGGCTCCGGGCAAACCGGATTTCTGGCGACGCGCCTGGACACTTAACGCTCGACGCTCAACGATCCTCTTTTCCCCGTCTTTCCCCGCCTCCCGCCAGCCGCCTGCCCCCTCCCGCCTTCCGTCCCTACGCTGCTTTCCCCGCATCCGCCACGTGGGCTGCCGCGCGGCGGCGCAGCCAGAGACTGGCGAGCCAGATCGTCGGGACGATGGCGAGGGCGTACGCGAGGATGTGGCCGATGATCCCGTCCGGGCCCAGGATCTCGGTGGCGTCGTGCACCGCCTGCGAGGCGGGGAGAAGGCGCGCCTCGGAGAGCTCGTGCACGCCGTAGAGGACGAGCTGGACTAAGAAGATCAGCAGGAAGACCGACGACACGTTCAGCAGACCGCGGATGTCGACCCCCTTGCCGAGTCGGGTCCAGGCGAAGGCGATCGCCACGGCGGCGACGATGCCGAGACCGAGGCCCAGAAGAACGGCCGAGGACTTCAGCTGGAAGAGCGCGGTCGTGATGAGAAGCGCCGTCTCCATCCCTTCGCGCGTGATCATCATCAGCGTGAAGGCGAAGACGCCCCAGAACGCGCCCGTGCCCGTCGCCCCGGACGTCCGGGCCGCCACCCGGGCCTCGATGTCGCTCTTCAGGCGCGAGGAGACCCGTTTCATGTACACGAGAAGACTCCCGACGAGCGCCGCGGCGACGAGCGCCAGGATTCCCTCCCAGAGCGACTGGTTGGCCGCCTTGGAAAACAGAAGACCCGCCCCGAAGCAGGTGACGACGGACACGGCGGTCGCGGCATAGACGGCGCGCGCCAGGCCGATGCGGCCGGTGCGCCTGAGATAGGACAGGATGAGCGCGACGATGAGGAACGCCTCGATGCCCTCTCGCAGCGCGATCGTGAATCCCTGCCACATGGCTCTCTTCTCCTTGCCCGCTTGACAGCGACCGTCCGGGAGCGGAAGAATACGCCAGTTGAGACTGAGTCGCAATCGCATATTCACCCCGGGAGAGCCCATGAAGCCGCACCGCGAGTTAAGCATCTTCAGGAAATACCTCGAAAAACGGGGGTTGAAGCTCACGGCGGAGCGGCAGGCCCTCTTCGATGAGCTCTTCGCCCGCCATGAGCATTTCGAGGCGGACGAGCTCCTGGTGCGGCTGCGGACCAAGCACAAGAAGATCTCGCGGGCCACGATCTACCGCACGCTCGACCTGCTCGTCGACTCCGGAATCGTCGGCCGCGTCCGGATCGGAGAATCCGGCTATCGCTATGAGCGCCTCCGGGCAGGGGAGCACCACGACCATCTGATCTGTAACGAGTGCGGGCGCGTGATCGAGTTCTTCGAGCCCGCCATCGAGAGCCTCCAGGATCAGGTCTGCGAGAAGTACGGTTTCCTGGCGCTCTCCCACAGCCACCAGCTGCGGGGAATCTGCCGGCAGTGCCGCCCGCGAGTCAGCTCGCGCGAGGCCGGCCGTGCGGCCGCAGCGGCCCTCCCCGGCGGCAAGCTTCGCATTCTTCCGACGGCCTGACGTTGCGCTCCGTCCGCGTTTCGCCCGCGCCGCGTCCCCGGATCGCGTTGAGACTGAGTCTCTGTCTTGGCGGCGCGGTCCTCGCGACGGCGGCAGCATTGCCGACGCCCGCCGTTTCCGCCGCCCGCCGCCACCCCGTTCGTCGCGCGCAATATCGGATGGGCACCGTTCTCGAGATCGATGGGACGGGTCCTCTTCCCTCCTCTTCGGTCGAGGCGGCGGTCGAGAGCGCGTTCGCGGCGGTGGGGCGGGTCGAGGATCGTCTCTCGAACTGGTTGCCGGCGTCCGAGCTCTCTCGCGCCAATCGCGCGGCGGGGATAGCTCCGTTCCCCCTCTCGCCCGAAACCCGGGAGAGCCTCGCCGCGGCCCTGGCCCTCGCCGAAGAAACGGGCGGAACGTTCGATCCCACCGTCGGCGCCGTCACGATCGCGAAGCTCGTCGCGCCTTCGAAGACGCGGAGCGGGAACGCCGCTGCGGCCGTCCTCGCTTCCATCGGCTATCGTCACGCCCGCCTCGACGTCGCCCGAGGCACCGTCTCGTTCGAGTCGGCCGGCCTGGCGATCGATTCGGGCGCGTTTGGAAAAGGAGAGGGGCTCGACGCGGCCGCCGCCGCCCTGCGCGCCGGAGGCGTCGAAAGCGCCCGGCTCAATTTCGGCGGGCAGATCCTGGTCTTCGGCACCGCCGCACCGGGGGGCCGGGCGGGGCGTTATGGCCGCGTCGCCGTCGCGGCGCCCGACCCCTCCGGACGCGTCATCTGCCGCGTCGTGATCCCCGATGGATCGCTGTCGACGTCGGGGGACGCGGAGCAGCCGGGCCACCTGATCGATCCGCGCACCGGCCGCGCGGCCGCCTTCCACGGCTCCGCCAGCGTTTTCGCGCCATCCGGCCTGCGCGCCGACGCCCTTTCGACCGCGCTTTTCGTGATGGGCCCCGCGGACGGGCTCGTGTTCGCCGATGGCCGGGACATCCCGGCGCTTTTCGTCGATGCGTCGGGAGGACGCCGTGCGAGCCGGGCCTGGCGGCGACTCGACTCCTGGACGGCAGCGCCGCTCGCCGCGGCGAAAAGGGGGATTTCGTGAAGAGAGTCGCGTGCCTGGCGGCCGCCCTGCTTTTTCTGACGCTGCCCGCGAGGCTCTCGGCGCAGGCCCCTTCCGAGCAGAAGACGCGGGAGCTCGAGGCGAAGATCGAGGAGCTTCAGAAGCGGCTCGATGCGCTTTCCCGGGCCGCCAGCGAAGACACCCGCCGGGCGCTCGACGAGCTTCGCGCGCAGATCGACGCGTTGACGCGCGAGATCGAGACGCTGCGAACGGGCGTTCCCGAAAAGGCCGCAGAGAGCACGGCCGCCTCCCATTCCGTGCCGGGCCTGGGGCCGGCGGCGTCCCGCGTGTACCGCTCGGAGCACGGCGTGTCGATCGGCGGATACGGCGAGGCGCTCTACCAGAATTTCGCGCGGAAGAGAGACGACGGCACTGCCTCGGACCTCTCCGACCGCGTCGATCTCCTGCGCGCCGTTTTCTATTTCGGCTACAAGTTCAACGACCGTTTTCTCTTCAACTCCGAAGTCGAGTACGAGCACGCGTCGACGGGCGAGGGGAGCGAGGAAAGAGGAGAGGTCGCCGTCGAGTTCGCGTACCTCGACTACCTGTTTGGAAAAAGCCGCGCGACGGGGATCCGCGCGGGGCTCGTCCTGGTGCCCATGGGTTTCATCAATGAGCTGCATGAGCCTCCGGTCTTCCTCGGAGCGAGCCGCCCGGAGGTGGAGCAGCGGATCCTCCCCTCGACATGGAGCGAGCTCGGCGTCGGCGTGTTCGGCCAGGCCGGGCCTTTCGCCTACCGCGGATACGTGGTGAACGGCCTCGACGCCGCCGGCTTCTCGGCCGGCGAGGCGATCCGGGGCGGGCGGCAGGAAGGCTCGAACGCGCTCGCCGAAAGCGTCGCCGTGACGGGACGCGTCGACTACGTGGGCCTGCCCGGTGTCGTGGCGGGAGCGTCCGGATACCTGGGAGGCTCCGGGCAGGGGCGGGAGATCGAGGGACGCCGGCTGCGCGGCTCCGTCTCCCTCTTCGACCTTCACGCCGAGTGGCGCTGGCGGGCCGTCCAGACGCGGGCGCTCTATGCGCGCGGCACGATCGGCGACGCGGCGCGAATCAACGAGCTCTCGGGACTCGCGGGGACGGACTCGGTGCCGGAGGTCTTCTCGGGCGCCTATGCCGAAGCCGGCTACGACATCCTGTTCCGCCGCGGCGGCGACGCGGCGCTCGTGCCATTTCTGCGTTACGAGCGCCTTCGGACGCAGCATCGGGTGCCCGCCGGTTTCGGAAGCGATCCCGCCAACGACGTGCGGCTCTGGACCTTCGGGCTCCAGTTCAAGCCGATCCCGCAGATCGTGGTGAAGGCCGACTACCAGGACTTCGACGACCGCGCGCGCTCTTCGACCGATCGCTGGAACGTGGCGCTCGGATGGCTGTTTTGAAGGAGGCCGTCCAGCCGGGCGAACGGCGAAGGGCGAACGGCGAAGGGCGCGGTGGGAAACGCTGCCCGGCACTGGAAATCCTGCTCGCCCTCTTTTTCGCGGCGCCCGCGGCGGCGGCGCCCGTCTATGAAACGCGCGATCAGGCTCTCGCCCGCGCGTTCCCGCCTCCCGCCACCATCGAGAGGCGCACCCTCTATCTGACGCGCGAGCAGCGCGCCCGGGCGAGCCAGGAGGCGCGCGCGAAAGTCGAGTCCTCGATCGTCGTGGCGTATGCCGGCCGCGGCGCTTCCGGATTCCTGGGGACGGCCTACTTCGACACCCATCCGGTCCGAACCGCCTCGGAGACGCTTCTCGTCACGGTCCTGCCAGACGGGTCGGCGGGCGCGGTCGAAGTGGTCGCGTTCGGAGAGCCGGAGGACTATCTGCCGCGCCCCGCGTGGCTGCGTCTCTTCGGAAAAAAACCTCTCGATGACGAGCTGTCCGTCGGGCGCGGTCTCGCGCACGTGTCGGGCGCGACCCTGACGACCCGGGCGATCGCGGCCGCGGTTCGGCGCGTCCTTGCTGTCCACCACGTCGTCTCCGCCGCGCCATGAAATACATGGAGCGCGGAGGATTCCAGTCGCAGGAGCTCATGCGCTGGACTCTCGGCCTGACGTGTCTCCTCCTGGCGGGATTCTGGTGCACCAACGCCGTTCTGTTCGTCTCCCGCCTCGGCCTGACTCCCGCGTCGGTCGCGGCGTATTACCGCGGCTCCGAGGCCGACTTCTCGCCTCCGCGCACGGCGGGCGCGATGCTCGAAGTGACGCACGGCCATCTGCCGATGATGGCTCTCGTCCTTCTTCTTCTGACGCACCTGATGATCTTCGCGCCGTGGTCCCGCCGCGCGAAGATCGCCATGATCGCGACCTCCTTTCTTTCGGCGCTGGTCGAAGAGGGAAGCTCCTGGCTCGTGCGATTCGTGGACCCGCGATTCGCCTGGCTGAAGCTCCTTTCCTTCCTGACGCTCCAGGCGATGCTCGGATTCCTGCTCGTCGGGCTCCTTCTCTTCCTGAAGGCCGGAAAGAACGGCGCTCGCACGGAACCGCGCGTCCGGGCGCGCGCCCGCGGGTCCCACGGGCGTCCCGGGGCGCGCCGCGGGGCCGAGGGGCCGGACTAGCGTTGGGCGTTAGCGTTGACCGTCGAGCGGCGAGCGGAGCCGTTTCGGGAGGGAGCGTCGTCGCCTACGCCTCGAGCCGCACCTCGAGAAATCTCCGGCCGAGACGCAGCACGCGGCCCTCGCCCTGCAGGTCCGAAAGGATCTTCGCGTTCGGGTCCCGGATGACCTCGCCCCCGCCCGCGCCGCCGACGCCGTAGAGCGACAGCGCGCCCTCGGCGATCTTGCGCCGCGCCTCCCTCATCGATTCGGCGAGGCGAACCTCGACGAGGATCTTCGCGGCGCCCCATTCGCGCGCCGGCCCCGGGACGGCCGCCTGCTCGATCGTCTCGGGAAGCTCGCCCTTCGAGAATGCCCGGCGGAAGTCGGCCTCGGCGCCCGCGGCGGCCTCCGGACCGTGAAACTGCGCGGTGATGTTGCGCGCGAGCGCCGCCTTCACGTCGCGCGGATTCAGGCCGCCCGATTGCACGCCCGCGCGCATCGCGGCGATCTCCGCGGACGGCACGTCGGTTAAGAGCTCCCAGTAGCTCCACATCAGATCGTCCGCGATCGACATGAGCTTCCCGTAGATCTCGGCGGGCGGCTCCTGCACCCCGATCGCGTTGCCGAGGGACTTGGACATCTTCTCCGTCCCGTCGAGGCCGACCAGCAGCGGCAGCGTCAGCACGACCTGAGGCTCGAGCTTCTCTTCGCGCATCAGGTCGCGGCCGACCAGGAGGTTGAAGAGCTGGTCAGTGCCTCCGAGCTCGACGTCCGCCTTCAGCGCGACCGAGTCGTACCCCTGCGCCAGGGGATAGAGGAGCTCGTGCAGCGCGATCGGCTGCTGGCTCTTCCACCGCTTCTGGAAATCGTCGCGCTCGAGGATTCTCGCGACGGTGATCCGGGAGCAGAGGCGGATGAGCCCCTCGGCGCCGAGCGCCGAGAGCCAGCGGCTGTTGAACTCGACGGACGTCGCGGCGGCGTCGAGGATCTTGAACGCCTGGCTCGTGTACGTCGCGGCGTTTTCCTCGACGTCCTCCCGAGTGAGCTGCGGGCGTGTCGTCTTCTTTCCGGATGGGTCGCCGATCATCGCCGTGAAGTCGCCGATGACGAAGACGACCTTGTGTCCGAGCTGCTGAAAATGGCGCATCTTCCGCAGGACGACCGTGTGGCCGAGGTGGATGTCGGGAGCGGAGGGATCGAAGCCGACCTTCACGGTCAGGGGCCCGCGGGAAAGCTTCCGCGCCAGGTCCTTCTCGTCGATCAGGTCGACGGCCCCTCGCCGGATCAGCTCCAGGCCCGAATCGGGGGTATTCACGGTGGGGCGGGATTATATGGAGCCCGAGTCGAGAGTTGAGGGTCGAGAGTTAAGGGTTCGTTAAGCGTGGAGCGCCGAGCGTTCAGCGTGCGGAGAGAGGGACGTTAAGAGCCTCCTAAATTCAGGGGCCGCAGCGCATCCGGCTTCTATCCTGCCGCTCTATGAATTTCATGGGCAGTCTCTTCGCCGCTCTCACGATTTCGGTCCTCGCCTCCGTCGGAGGGATCTTCGCGACCTCCGCTCCGGGCGCGTCGTTTTCCGCCTCGACGGCGAGCCCCGCCGCCGGATCGCTCGTCCAGTTCACCGACACGTCCACCGGCGGGCCCAGCTCGTGGGCCTGGGATTTCGGCGACGGCGGGACGTCCACGGAGCGCAACCCGTCGCACGTGTACGCCGCTCCCGGATCCTTCACGGCGAGGCTCACGGCGTCCAACGCGTCGGGACCCGCCAGCGCGACGCTTCCTGTCACGGTGACGGACGCGGGCGTTCTTCGCCTGAACGGCGCGCACTCGTTCGACCTGACGCTCACCGCGCGGGATCCCCGCACGGGAAACACGGGATCCGGCAAGGTGATCGGCCAGAACGACGTCTACGGGTACTTCAGCCTCCCTTCTCTCTCGGGCAACGCGGGAAACCCGGAGATCATCGTGAAGATGGTCGACGCGACCGGGATCGGCCAGAACTACTGGGTCTTCTACGGCTCGATGACGGATCTCGAGTTCACGCTGTCGGTCAAGGAGAACGCGACGGGCGTCGTCAAGACTTACAGGAAAGATGACGCGAAGCCGTCCGGCCAGTTCGACACGACCGGATTCGCGCTGACGACGACACCGGGCGCGGCGCTGCCCACCCCGACGCCCACGCCGCCGCCGGGAAGCTCGGCTCCCCAGACGATCGAGATCGACGTCTCGAAGTACAGTTTTCAGCCGGGGACCGCGTCGCCCATCCAGGTGACGGCCGGGGCGCCCACGACCCTCATCTTCACGGCCCTCGACGTCACGCATGGCTTCTCGGGAGTCCCGGCGCTCGGAATCGCGGGCAACTCGAACATCAGCCCCGGAAGCGACGGAGATCCCTACGGCGGGGGAAGCTCGCCGCGGCCCTACCGCGTGACGTTCACGGCTCCGCTGACCGAGCGCGGTAAAACGTACTCCTTCTCGTGCTCCGCGAATCCCGAGTGCGGCACGGGCCACTCGGGCATGGTCGGCGTCCTCCACGTGAACTGACCGCGCGCCCATGGTTCCCAACCCTTCATTTTCCGGATCCGGCGCGAACCCTGGCGCCGTTCCGGTCGTCCAACTCGAGGCGTTATGACCCCATTTGCAGGCCTTCTCAACAAGATGTTCGCGGTCTTCGGGATCTCGATTCTCGCCGGGGTCGCCGCGATTTCGGCGCCGTCGGCGTCCTTTCAGGCGTCGACGCCCAATCCGGCGGCGAACTCGGTCGTGCAGTTCACCGACACGTCGACGGGAGGTCCGACGTCCTGGGCGTGGGACTTCGGGGACGGGGCCGCGTCCGCGGCGCAGAGCCCGACCCACGCGTATGCGGCGCCGGGGTCGTACACGGTGCGCCTGACCGCGAGCAATACGTCGGGTCCCGCCTCCTCGACACTCGCCGTCACCGTCACGCCCGAAACCGTTCTGCGCCTGAACGCCGCGCATACCTTCGATCTCACTCTGACGGCGAATGACCCGAGGACGGGCAACACCGGGTCGGGAAGGGTGATCGGGCAGAACGACGTCTACGGCTACTTCAGCATTCCGGCGGTCTCCGGCAACGCGGGCAATCCGGAAGTGATCGTCAAGATGGTCGACGCGACGGGCATCGGCCAGAACTACTGGGTCTTCTACGGATGCATGACGGACCTCGAGTACACGCTCTCCGTCAAGGAAAACGCGACGGGCGTCGTGAAGCAGTACGCGAAGGACCTGGGCAAGCCGTGCGGCCAGTTCGACACCTCCGGGTTCCTGCCGGTCCCGGCGACCGACGATCCGCCGCCCACGCCGACGCCGACACCGACTCCGGCGCCGAGCGGTCCGACGGTCGTGAACCTGACGGCGCGGCAGTTCCAGTGGGACTTCGACAACGGCGGCAGCAACTTTGTCGCGAAGGTGGGGACGACGTACGAGCTGCATATCAAGGACATCGACGCCCGCGGAAACGACGACCATGCCTTCAGCGGGATCCCCGCGCTCGGCTTGAGCGGAGCGAACCTGCCGCCTCAGGCCTCCGCCGTGATCCGGACCTTTACGCCGACCGCCGCGCAGGTGGGATTCCACCCGTTCGCCTGCAGCAACACGGGCTGCGGAATCGGCCACGACGGCATGACGGCGGTGATCCAGGTGGTGAGGTAGGAGAGTCGTCCGTCATCCGTTTTCAGTCCCGAGTCTCAGGCGCCGGGCACCCGGTGGGAGGCTCCCCGGCGCTGTTGACCGGCCCGGGGACCACGCTCAACGCGGAACGCTCAACGCTGAGACTTCTGTTGACGGCCGCCGTCAACTCTGAGGCGCGCCGGTCGTCCAACGAGCATGCGACGCGCGCCGCTCAATCGGGGAGGCGCTGCCCTGGTGGCGGCGGTTCTCGCACTCGGCGCGGTTCTCGGGCTGACGGCGGCTGCGCCGGGAGTCGCCTTCACGGCGTCCACGTCCTACCCGGCCGCCGGTTCTCTCGTTCTGTTCGCGGATGCCTCCTCCGGAAGCCCGACCGCCTGGAGCTGGGACTTCGGCGACGGCGGCACGTCCACCGAACGCAACCCGGCGCACGCGTTTGCGGTCCCGGGCGCGTTCACCGTCCGGCTGACCGTCTCGAGCGCGTCGGGCCCGGCGAGCGCGAGTCTCCCCGTGACCGTCACGCCCGCCGAAGTCCTCCGCCTGAATGCGGCGCACAGCTTCGACGTCACGCTGACGGCGCGAGACCAGCGCACCGGCGCGACGGGCTCCGGCGTCGTCATCGGACAGAACGACGTCTACGGCTACTTCAGCCTGCCGTCGCTGTCGGGCAATTCCGGAAACCCCGAGCTGATCGTGAAGATGGTGGATGCGTCCGGGATCGGGCAGGGCTACTGGGTGTTTTACGGCACGATGACGGATCTCGATTTCACCCTGTCGGTGAAGGAAAACGCGACCGGCGTCGTGAAGACGTACGCGCAGGATCCCGCGCATCCGTCCGGGCAGTTCGACACGACCGGTTTCGCGCCGACGCCCGGACCCACGGCGACGCCGACTCCGCCGGCGGGAGTGCAGACCATCACGATCGACACGAAGGCGTGGGAGTTCTCCCCGGGAGGTCTCTTCGCGGCGCCGCTGGTCGTCAAGGTCGGCACCGCCTACCGGCTGCGGTTTCACAACGTGGACCCGGCGGGCACGACCCTGCCCAACCACGGCTTTTCGGGGATTTCGGACATCGGCATCTCGGCCAGCCCCGGCAACACGATCTCGCCCGGACGCGACTACACGACCGAAGTCTTCATCCCGCAGCCCTTCCATCGCGGAGGGCACCCGTTCTCCTGCACCAACAACGATTGCGGAGGAGACCCGCAGCAGCACACGTTCATGCTGGGCACGCTGATCGTTCAGTGAGGGAAGTGGAGAGTCGAGTGTTGAGAGTTGAGAGGGGGAGACCAGACCGCTTCGGGCTGGACGCTCAACGCGGAACGCTCGACGCTCAACCCTCTCCGTCGCCACTTCCCCTAAAATGCGCGGTCATGGCTGATCCCGAG
>JALYUA010000129.1 GCA_030854005.1 Acidobacteriota bacterium | reverse complement strand
AGCCTCCTCCCTCCCTTCGGTCGGGAGACTTCTCACGCTGCGAGCGTAGCCACGATCTCGACGAGGCGCAGCTCTGCCCCCTCTCCCCGCGCGTCGGGGGAGAGGGCCGGGGTGAGGGGCGGCGGTCATGTGGAAGGGCGAGCCTAGAACAACGCTTGCTTACGGCGTCCCAGCGTGCCGGGGTGAGGGGCGGGACTCATGAGAAGAAATCCTGCGTACGGCGCGAGGAGCCGTTTCTCGCTCGCTTGCACATCCTTCCCGTCGTATCGACGTTCCTTTTTCTGATGCTGCTCGCCTCCGGCTGCGCGACGACTCGCGTGGCGGCGGACCGGAGCGCGGCGGCGATCGACGGCGCCGTGGTGGCGGCCTCGAAGCGGTGCGGGTGCCGCATCGGCGTCTCGGCGCGCCACCTCGAGAGCGGCCGCGTCTACGAGAACCGCGCGGACCAGGAATTCGAGTCCGCTTCGGTCGTCAAGATCGGGATTCTCTCGGAGGCGATGGCGCGGGTCGGGGCCGGGGAGATCGACCTGTCGGAAAGATGGACGCTGACCGACGCGCAGAAGGCAAGCGGCTCGGGCACGCTTCTGATCCTCGACCCGGGCCTGAATCCGACGTGGAACGATCTGCTGACCCTGATGATCGGACCGTCGGACAACACGGCCACCAACGCCTGGATCGACCGGCTGGGCATCGATCGCATCAACGCCCGCATGTCCGGCCTCGGGCTCAAGGGCTACCGCCTCTTCGCCAAACTGCCCGCGCTGTCGCGGTCGTCCGAGACTCCTTCCCCGTGGAAAGGGTTTCGGCTCGGACTTCTGACCCCGCGGGAGGCGGCCGACTGGATGGCGCGCGTGGCCCGGGGCGAGCTTCTCGATGCCGCCTCCTCGAAGCGGATCTTCGAGTATCTCGACAAGGACCCGACCCGGCTGCGAATCGCCCGCCGCTTTCCCTCCGAATATCTCTGGGCCGGGAAATCCGGATCGATGCGGGGGGTTCGCAACGACGCGGGGATCCTGCGGACGAAGAAGGGGCGCTTCGTGATCGCGATCCTGACCGACGGCAGCGAGGCGGACAGCGCATCCTCCGCCGATCATCCGTCTGTTCTGGCGATCGCCGACGTGGCCCGCGCCATCGTGGACGCGTGGATGCGCGAGCTGCCGGACGTCACGAGCAAGCCCGAGTAGCGCCCGGGGGGGCGAGGAGGAAGCGATGAACCGATTCGAAGGCCGGACGGCGCTGGTGACGGGAGCATCCCGCGGGATCGGGGAAGCGGTGGCCCGCCGGCTCGCTCTGGAGGGAGCGCACGTCATCGCCGCGGCCCGGACGGCCGCGGACCTCGACCGGGTCGTCGCGGAGATCATCGCGGGCGGGGGCCGGGCGCGCGCGCTGGCGCTCGACCTGGCCGACGCGTCCTCGATCGACGCGGCGGCGAAGGCGGCGCTGGCGGAAGGGCCGGTCGACGTGCTCGTCAACAACGCCGGCGTCACGGACGACAACCTGCTGCTGCGCATGTCCCGCGAGGCGTGGGACCGGGTGATCGGCACGAACCTGACCGGCGCGTTCCTGCTGACGCAGGCGCTCATCAAGGCGATGGTCAAGAAGCGCTACGGAAGGATCGTCAACGTCACCTCCGTCGTGGGGATGATGGGCAACGCGGGGCAGGCGAACTACGCCGCCTCCAAGGCGGGCCTGATCGGTTTCACGAAGTCCGTGGCGCGGGAACTCGCCTCGCGCAACATCACCTGCAACGCGGTCGCTCCCGGCTTCATCGCGACGGCGATGACGGCGAAGATGACCGCGGAGGCCAGAGAAACGCTCTCGGGTCAGATCCCGCTCGGCCGCCTGGGCGAGCCCTCCGACGTCGCCTCGGCCGTCGCCTACCTCGCGTCGGAAGAGGCCGCCTACGTGACGGGGCACGTGCTGAATGTGTCCGGAGGGCTGTTGATTTAGGATCGGGAAACGGGAAACGGGAAACGTAAAACGAAGAAATGCGGCAGTCAGTGCCCTCGGCGCTCTCGTCGTTTCCCGTTTACCGTTTTACGTTTCCCGGCCTGCCGGTTGACGTTCCGCGCCAATCCCTTATACGGTTGGCCCCTCTTGCCCGGGGCGGGCTCCATCAGAAAGAATACGGCGGATTTTCGCAGGGAAGGGGAGGATCGAATGAGCGTGGAAGAGAAGGTCAAGAGCATCATCGTCGAACAGCTCGGCGTCGATGCCAACGAGGTCACCCCGGAGGCGTCCTTCGTCGACGACCTGGGTGCCGATTCGCTGGACACCGTGGAGCTCGTCATGGCCTTCGAGGAAGCCTTCAACATCGTGATCCCGGACGAAGCCGCGGAGAAGATCCAGAAGGTCAAGGACGCCGTCGAGTACATCCAGAAGAACTCCTCGCAAGCCTGACGAGAGATGCCCCGTTTCGCCTCTCCCCGCCGCGTGGCCGTGACGGGGGTGGGCCTGGTTTCTCCGCTCGCTGTCGGCAACTCGGAGAACTGGGACGCCCTCCTCGCCGGCAAGAGCGGTATCGGCCCGATCACGCGTTTTGACGCGTCGCGCCTGACCTGCCAGATCGCGGGAGAGGTGAAGAATTTCGATCCGTCCCTCTACATCGCGAAAAAAGAGATCAAGAAGATGGACACCTTCATCCACTACGCGATGGGGGCGGCCCACTTCGCCATGGAGGATTCGGGCTTTTCGGTGACCGACGAGAACCGCGAGCGCGTCGCGGTGGTGATCGGCTCGGGAATCGGGGGCCTGCCGTTGATCGAGGAGACCTCGCGCCGGTACATCGAAAGCGGCGACAACCCCAAGGTCATCTCCCCGTTTTTCATCACCGGCCTCATCGTCAACGAGGCCGCGGGCAACATCTCCATCAAGTACGGGATGAAGGGTCCCAACCTCTCGACGGTGACGGCGTGCACGACGGGCGCCCACGCCGTCGGTGAGGCGTATCGGATGATCCAGTACGGCGACGCCGACGCGGCCATCGCCGGCGGGACCGAGGCGGTCATCACCCCGCTCGCGGTCGGCGGTTTCGCCGTGATGCGGGCGCTCTCCACCCGCAATTCCGAGCCGGCCCGCGCGTCCCGCCCCTGGGACAGGGAGCGCGACGGGTTCGTGATCGGCGAGGGCGCGGGGCTCGTCATCCTGGAAGAAATGGAAGGGGCCACGCGCCGCGGCGCACGGATCTACGCCGAGCTCGTCGGATACGGCCTCTCCGGCGACGCGTTTCACATCGCGGCCCCGTCGGAGGACGGCGACGGCCCGGCGCGCGTCATGAAGAACGCGCTTGCGGACGCCGGCATCGCGGCGGACGCCATCGACTACATCAACGCGCACGGGACTTCGACGCCGGCGGGCGACAAGGCCGAGACGCTCGCGATCAAGACGGTGTTCGGGGCCCATGCCTACGAGCTGGCCGTCTCGTCGACGAAGTCCATGACGGGACACCTCCTCGGCGCGGCGGGCGGCCTGGAAAGCGGCATCTGCGCCCTGTCGGTGTATCACCAGGTCCTGCCCCCGACGATCAACTACGAGACGCCCGACCCCGATTGCGATCTCGACTACGTCCCCAACCAGGCGCGCCAGGCGCCGGTCCATTACGCGCTCTCGAACTCCTTCGGATTCGGCGGAACGAACGGAAGCCTGATCTTCAAGAAGGCCGATTGAAGCCGCGCCCCCGGAACCAGGAGTCTTCGCATCCATGAACTCGCTCGTCGCGATCGCCTATGTTCCCGACACGGAATCGAAGATCAAGATCGGCGCGGACGGAAGCTCGATCGACGAGTCCGACGTGAAATGGATCGTCTCGCCGTACGACGAGTACGGTCTCGAAGAGGCGCTCAAGATCCGCGAGTCGAAGGGCGCCGGCACGGTCACAGTGGTCGCGGTGGGGCCGGAGCGGGTGAAGACCGGCCTGAGGGAGTGTCTCGCGCGCGGCGCGGACGATGCCGTCTGGGTCGACACCGGCGAGATGAAGAACCTGGATGCGCTCGGCGTGGCGAAGGCCCTGGCGGGAGTCGCGAAGGCGGCGGCGTTCGACGTCTTCTGGTTCGGGCAGAAGGGCGTCGGTCCCGACGAATCGCTCGTGGGGCCGATGACGGCCGAGCTGCTCGGCCTTCCGCACGTGGCCAACGTCGTGCATCTCGACGTCGGCGACGGCGACGGCAAGGTGACGGCGAGCCGCGAGATCGAGGGAGCGCACGAGATCGTCGAATGCACTCTTCCCGCGATCCTGACCGCTCAGAAGGGTCTGAACGAGCCGCGATACGCCTCGCTCAAGGGAATCATGGGAGCGAAGAAAAAACCCATCGCGGAAAAGAAGCTCGCGGACCTCGGCGTCCCTGAAGCGGACCCCGCCACCGCGAAGGCGCGCTGGCGCAAGCTCACTCTTCCCGCTGCGCGCCAGGCGGTGAAGCTGATCCCCGCCGACGACCCGGCCGCCGCGGCGAAAGAGCTGGTGCGGCTCCTGCGGGAAGAGGCGAAGGTGATTTAGCTGTCAGCTCTCAGCTCTCAGCTCTCAGCCAGAAACGGCCGATTCAGCCGCGGGGCTGGAATCGAGGAGCGACATGCGGGCCATGAACCAACAAAAGGGAACGGCTGACAGCCGAGAGCTGGCAGCTGATAGCTATTCATGAAATTCCTCGTCTTCATCGAACAGCGGGACGGCAAGGTGCGCAAGGCGTCGTTCGAGGCGCTCTCGCTGGCGCGGCGTCTCGCCGGCGGGCCCGTCGCCGCCGTGCTGGCCGGCAAGGGCGTCACGGCGCTCGCGAAAGACCTCGGGCGATACGGCGCCGGCGTCGTCTACGTCGCCGACCGGGACGAGCTCGCTCTCTACAGCAGCCAGGGATACGTGGGCGCCCTCGACGCCGCGACACGGAAAGAAGCTCCCGGCGCCGTCCTCGTCGCCGCCACCGCGATGGGCAAGGACGTGGCTCCGCGCTTCGCCGCGCGGCACGACTCCGGGGTGCTCGCCGACGTGATGGACCTCCATCTCGAAGGAGATCGTCTCGTCGGCTCGAGGCCGGTCTACTCGGGCAAGGCGCGCGCGGAAGTCGATTGCGGCGCTTCGGCGATCCAAATCGCGACGACTCGCCCGAACGTGTTCCCGGCGGAAGCGCAGGAGGCGGCGGAGCCCCGCGTCGAGGCGCTCGAGACCTTCGAAATCGCCCCCCGCGCCCGCGTCGTCCGCATCGAGGCTTCGGAGACGAAAGAGATCGATGTGGCGGAGGCCGACGTGATCGTGTCGGGCGGCCGCGGGATCAAGGGCCCGGAGAACTGGCCGATGGTGCGCGATCTCCAGGAGGCGCTCGGCGCCGCGCTCGGGGCGTCCCGCGCGGTCGTCGACGCGGGCTGGATCGACCACCAGCACCAGGTGGGGCAGACCGGCAAGGTGGTGTCGCCGACGCTCTACGTCGCCGCCGGCATCTCGGGAGCGATCCAGCACCTCGCCGGGATGGGAACGTCGAAAGTGATCGTCGCCCTCAACAAGGACCCCGAGGCGCCGATCTTCCAGGTCGCCACTTACGGGATCGTCGGCGACATATTCCAGACCCTCCCGGAGCTCGCGAAGGCGGTGCGGGCGGCGAAAGCAGAGTAGCTGTCAGCTCTCAGTTTTCAGCTCTCAGCTTTTCGTGCCTCGCCCTCGAGGCATTTCGAGCTCCCGAAGCAGACGTCGGAGATGTCGCGTTTCTTGCACCTCTGGCTGACAGCTGAGAGCTGAGAGGTGATAGCTGATCCGGAATTTCGCTAGAGTACGCGCCGTGCACGCCATCCCGACCGACCGCGTCATCGCTGGACTTCCCGGGCGCGTGATCTTTGGCGCGCTCGTCGCGATCGCCATTCTCGCGTTCGTCTATTCGGTTGCTCGTCGGATCCGCGTCCTTCTCGCCGGCGCGCCGGAGAACCGCTTCGACCGGATTCCCCTCCGGATACGCAAGACGATCGAGTACGCCTTCGCCCAGAAGAGGATGTTCCGGGATCTCTACGCCGGCATCTTCCACATCCTGATTTTCGGCGGATTCGTCGTGCTGGTCGTCCGATCGCTGTCCCTCGTCGTCGAAGGCCTCATACCGGGGTTCGTCCTCCTCCCCGGCGCGGCGGGCAACGCCTACACGCTCGTGAAGGACGTCTTCGAGGTCCTCGTGCTCGTCGGAGTCGCGATGGCGGTCTTTCGCCGCGCGTTCGCCCGTCCGGCGCGCCTCGACCTGACGCTCGACGCGTGGTTCATCCTGTTCCTGATCGCGCTCCTGATGGCGACCGACCTCGTCGCGGACGGGGCGCGGTCCGTCCTGAACCCCGCCGCGTTCGACCTCGCCTGGTCTCCCGCCGTCGCCGCCGTGTCTCGTGCCGTCCGCGGGACGTCGCCGGCCGCGCTCCAGGCGATCTACGAGACCTCCTGGTGGATTCACCTTGCCGACCTCCTGTTCTTCGCGAACTACCTGCCGTATTCGAAGCACTTCCACATCCTCGCTTCCGTGCCGAACATCTTCCTGATGAAGCTCGAGCCGATGGGCCGCCTCGGCACTCCCGACCTCGAGAACTCGGAGCGATTCGGCGTGTCGCGCGTCGAGGATCTCTCGTGGAAGTCGATGCTCGACGGCTACACGTGCACGGAGTGCGGCCGCTGCCGCGTGGTCTGTCCGACGGCGTTGACCGGTAAGCCCCTCGACCCGCGCGTCTTCATCGCGACGCTGCGCGATGCGGTCTACGACGCGACGCCGGAGATCCTCACCGCCCAGTCCGGCCGGGGCGGCGACGGCGCGAGCGCGCCGCGCAAGGACCTGATCGGCGGGTGGGTGACTGAGGACACGATCTGGGCATGCACGACGTGCGGGTTCTGCACGTCCGCGTGTCCCGTCTTCATCATCCCGGCCGTCGACAAGATCATCGAGATGCGGCGGCACCTCGTGCTCGAGAAGGCGGAGTTTCCCAGGGAGATGCAGACGGCGTTCCGCGGCATGGAGACCAATGGGAATCCCTGGGGAATCGCCGCGTCGACCCGCGCCGACTGGGCGAAGGACCTCCCCGTGATGACCATGGCGGAAGCG
The DNA here is from genome assembly GCA_030854005.1 of Acidobacteriota bacterium. GTDB lineage: Bacteria > Acidobacteriota > Thermoanaerobaculia > UBA5066 > Gp7-AA6 > JALYUA01. The sequence continues at coordinate 9,802 of JALYUA010000129.1, read as the reverse complement.
GAGGGAAGCCCCGTCGACGTCCTCTTCTGGGTCGGCTGCGCCGGCTCCTACGAGGACCGCGCGAAGAAGGTTTCCCGCGCGCTCGTCGATCTCCTGACGTCCGCGGGCGTCCGCTTCGCGATCCTCGGGACCGAGGAGACGTGCAACGGCGACTCCGCGCGCCGCATGGGCAACGAGTACCTCTTCCAGATCCTGGCGCAGCAGAACGTCGAGACGATGAACGGGTACGGGGTCAAGAAGATCGTCACGAACTGCCCGCACTGCTTCAACGTCATCAAGAACGAGTACCCGCCTTTCGGAGGCCGCTACGAGGTCCTTCACGGAACCGAGCTCGTGTCTTCGCTCATCGCGGAGGGACGAATCCGGCTGGAGAACCGCATCGACGAGTCGATCACGTTCCACGATCCCTGCTACCTCGGCCGTTACAACGACGTGTACGACGCGCCCCGCCAGATTCTCGAAGCGATCCCCGGCCTTCGGCTCCAGGAGCTCGCGCGGACGAAGCAGAAGGGCCTGTGCTGCGGCGCCGGAGGCGGGCGCATGTGGATGGAAGAGAAGATCGGCACGCGCATCAACCAGGCCCGCATGCAGGAGATCGCCGAGGCGAAGACCGACTCGGTCGGCGTCTCGTGCCCCTTCTGCATGGTGATGATCGGAAACGCCCGGGAAGAGCTCGGGGTGGAGACGAAGCCGTTCGACGTTCTGGAGCTGGCGAGAAGGTCGATGGGGGAGAGGAGCGTCGAGCGTTGAGCGTTGAGCGTTTATGCAACCCGGTCCGTAACGGCCGAGAGCTGATAGCTTCGTCCCCCCGGCACCGCCCTTGCAGAGACTTTTGTTACGGAGGAGTTCGCCCAATGAAACTGCTGACCGGAACCCTGATTCTCGGAGTCACCGTCGCGCTCGCGGCCTGCGCGCGCAGCGTGCCGCCGCCGCCTTCTTCGTCGGAGGGCGGGGACGTGAGCAAGTCCCGCCAGCACGCGTTCAATGAAGCGGTGGACGCGCTGCACGACCAGATTCATTCCCCGAAGGCCGACATCGCCGGGGTCAGCCAGGACGACGTGACGTGGAACGACTCGTGTCTCGGCTGCGGACGGACCGCAGAGAAGTGCACGAACGTCCTGACGCCGGGCTACCGGATCGTGCTGCGCGTGCGCGACGCGACGTACGAGTACCACAGCGACCGGGGCGGCAAGGTGCGGCTGTGCAGCCAGGCCCCCGTGCCCGGCTCGATCACCGCTCCGGCCGTGGTGCCGACGCCGGGGTATTAGCTGTCAGCTGTCCGCTCTGAGCTCTCAGCTCGGAGTCGACCTGCGTTCGGGGCGAAGGCGAACGGCGGGCTCTCGCGACAATTGAGAAGCGATGTGTCTGCCTGCCGCTCTTGGCGAGTTCGTCGCGAGGGTCACGGGTCTCCTGCGCGGGCCTCGCACCATGCGGGGCTCGCGGGGCGTCGGCCAGCGCTGGGAGGATCTCGCGGCGCGGCACCTTCGGCGCGAAGGCTACCGGATCCTGGCTCGTAATTTCCGCGCCGGACCGGGCGAGATCGATTTCATCGCGATGGAGGGGCGGGTTCTCTGCTTCATCGAGGTGAAGGGACGCGGGGGCGCGGGGTTTGGCCTCCCCGAGGAAGCTGTCGACGAGGAGAAGCAGCGCCGGATCCATCGCGCCGCCGAGGCGTGGCTCCAGCGCCAGCGCCCCGCTTCCGGCCTCCGGCGCTTCGACGTCGTCTCCATTCTCGAGCGCAGCGGCGTGGTCTCGATCCGCCTCTTCCGCGGCGCGTTCGAGGCGCCGTCTCGCGCTCGTACGCTTCCTCGGCGCCGCTGAAGCCATCTCGGCTTCCCGAGCGGCGCCCCGCGTACTCGCGGAAAGGACGCCGCGTCGTATTGGGTGCGCGCGCGTCCCACGCGCGCCCGAATAGGCGAAGAAGCAGCCCCTCTCCCGATCGAGAATCGTGGCGAAGCCACCCTTGGGCTCGATGTTTCGAGCGCGCCAGCCTCCGCGTCGGACGGTCCCCTCATGCTAAGATTTTCTCTCCTTCGGAGAAACTCATTGGCAGATTCCGATCTCAGTTACACCTTCACCTGCCCCAGCTGCGGCGGAAGCTTTTCCATCCTGCTCGAGCGGATTCCGCCCGTGCAGGCTCGGTTTCGGTGCCCTCACTGCAAGCAGCCGATGGACTTTCCGTCCCGCGACGAGGCGAGGGTGTACGCCCGCCTCCAGGAGAAGCCTCCGGCGTCCGCCGCCGCGGCCCCTGCTCCCGCGGCCATGGCGCGTCCCTCTCCCGCGCCTTCGGCCCCGCCGCGAGCGGCGCCCCCTGCGCCCCCCTCCACCGGCACGGCCCGCGAATCTCCCTCCGTGCCGGCGTTGACCCTCGAAGAAGGCACCGGCGCGGGCTCCGAGAACGTGCGCTTTCGCGTGGAGAAGCCGGGGTTCGAAGCGGACGTGTTCGACAGGCGCTCCATGCGGAACCTCATCCGCAGCGGCGAAGTCGACGAGAAGGACAGAGTCCGCATGGACGAGGCGGAGCCCGTTCCCGCGGTGGACCTGCCGTTCTTGAAATCGCTCTTCTCGCTCCGCAAGACCTCCCGCGTCATGCCGCCGACCTGCTGCCGGACCCACACGGAACGGGTCGCGCACTTCCGCTGCCGCGACAGCTCCCGCCCGCTCTGCGAGGAGTGCTCTCCCGAAAAAAAGTTCGGCGCGACCGTCATCCGGGTCTGCAGCCACTGCGGCGGAACCGCGACCGAGCTCGTCGCCCCGACCGCTTGACCGTCGCCCGGCCTCCCGGTATTCTTCGCGTCCCCGAGCGGGAATAGCTCAGTGGTAGAGCGCCACCTTGCCAAGGTGGATGTCGCCGGTTCGACCCCGGTTTCCCGCTCCAATCACTCCTCCGGCGTCAGTAACCTGGACCGGGAGGCTCGTTCCGGCGGTACGGGTTCCCGCGTCGAATAGAACCTGAAATCCATGTCGCTCGCCGTCGGCTCACGCCTCGGCCACTACGAGATTCAGGCACCTCTCGGCGCGGGCGGGATGGGCGAGGTGTACCGGGCGCGGGACAGGAAACTCGACCGGGATGTCGCCATCAAGGTCCTGCCCGAGGCCTTCGCCGCAGATCCCGACACGCTGGCCCGGTTCGAGCGCGAAGCGAAGGCCGTCGCGGCGTTGTCTCATCCGAACATCCTCGCCATCCACGACTTCGGAAACCATGACGGCATCGCCTACGCCGTCATGGAGCTTCTGGAGGGCGAGACGCTGCGCACAAAGCTCGACACGGGTCCGATGGCGCAGAAGCAGGTCGTGGACTTCGCGCTGCAGGCGGCCCGTGGCCTCTCCGCCGCGCACGAGAAGGGCGTCGTCCACCGGGACCTGAAGCCGGAGAACCTGTTCGTGACACGGGACGGCCATTTGAAGATCCTCGACTTCGGCCTGGCGAAATGGGTTGGAGATGCCGCGCCCGGCGAGGAGACGAGCGCGCCGACCGCTTCCGGCGACACGGAGTCGGACACGGCGATGGGGACGGCGGGCTATATGTCACCCGAGCAGGTGCGGGGTCTTCCCGTCGACCACCGCGCGGACATCTTCTCGTTCGGGGCGATCCTCTACGAGATGCTCTCCGGGAAAAGACCTTTCCAGAAGGACACCGCGAGCGACACCATCGCGGCGATCCTTCGGGACGAGCCCCCGGAGCTCGCGGCGTCGGGACGCCACGTCTCGTCCGCTCTCGACCAGATCGTCCGGCACTGCCTGGAGAAGGACCGGAACAAGCGATTCCAGTCGGCCAGGGCCATCGCGTTCACGCTCTCGGAGGCATCCGTTCCGACGACGACGAGCGGCGCGCAGCCCGCGGCGCCACCGACCGGAAAGACGAAGGTCCTCATCGCGGCCGCCGGCATTGTCGTCTTCGCCGCCGCCGGCGTCTTTCTCCTGCGGCCGGCGCGCAGGGACAGCGTCGAGGTCCAAGGCGTGAAGCGCCTCGCCGTGCTGCCCTTCGAAAACCTGGGCGCCCCCGAGGACGACTACTTCGCCGACGGCATCGCGGACGAGATTCGAGGCAAGCTGACCGCCCTGTCCGGCCTTCACGTGATGGCCCGCAGCAGCTCCACGCCCTACAAAAAGACGACCAAGACGCCCAGGCAGATCGCCGAAGAGCTGAATGTCTCGTATCTTCTGACCGCCACGGTACGCTGGGAAAAGAGCGGGGGCACGAGCCGCGTGCACGTGAGCCCCGAGCTGGTGGACGTGACGCGCCCCGATGCCCCGACTTCGAAATGGCAGCAGCCGTTCGACGCGGCGCTGACCGACGTCTTTCAGGTGCAGTCGGACGTCGCGACCCGTGTCGCTGCGGCTCTGGGCGTCGCGCTCGGGGCAGGTGAGGAGGAGCGACTCTCGGAAAGACCCACGCAGAATCTCGACGCCTACGATGCGTTCCTCAAAGGCGAGGAGGTCACGAATAGCACGGGTGACGATACCCCCAGCATTCGGAAAGCGCTGGGCTTTTACGAGCGGGCCCTGGCGCAGGACCCCGGTTTTTCGCAGGCGTGGGCGCTGGTCTCTTCGGACAACTCGATCCTGTATTTCAACAGCACGCCCACGCTCGCGCTCGCGGAGCGCGCCAGGGAGGCGGCGGAAAAGGCGATCGCGCTTGCGCCGAACAGCCCGGAGGCGTACGTGGCCTTCGGACGCTACGAACGGCTGGTTTCCAAAGACTTCCACCGCGCGCTGGAGCGGTACGCCACGGGGCGGCGCGTCGCGCCCGGCAATGCCGATCTCCTTTACGGAACGGCGCGTGCCGAGGAGGGCCTCGGGCGCTGGGATGCGGCGCTCGAACACTTGAGGCTGGCGGCGAGCATCGATCCCCGGTCGGCGACCAATTTAACGGCTCTCGGCTTCGCTCTCCAACGTCTCCGGCGCTATCCCGAAGCGCGGGAAGCCTTCGAGCGCGGGCTCGCACTCACGCCCGCGAACCTGAGTCTGATCGGGGAGACGGCCATGACGTTTCTCGGCCAGGGGAACCTCGCCGCCGCCAGGGCGGTGGTCCATGCCGTGCGCAAAGATGTCGCTCCGACCGAGCTCGTGGCCTACGTGGCGAACGTCAATGATCTCGTCTGGCTTCTCGACCAGGAGGAGCGAGAGCTTCTCCTGCGGCTCCCGCCGAGCGCGTTCGACGACGACCCGGGCACATGGGCCCGCTGCCTGACCGAGGTATACGCCCTCGAGCGCGACGCGGCGAACGTACGCGCTTACGCGGAGCAGGCGAGGGAGGCATTCGAGCAGCAGCTTCGCGAGACACCCGACAATGCGCGGCGCCACGTCGCTCTCGGCCTCGCGCTCGCGCACCTCGGTCGAAAAGAGGAAGCCATTCGGGAGGGAGAGCGGGGCGTCGCCCTCGCGCCGGTGGAGAAGGATGGGGAGAGAGGCCCCTACTACCAGCACGAGCTCGTTCGGATCTACCTGCTCGTCGGCGAGCCCGAGAAGGCGCTCGACAGGCTGGAACCGCTCCTGAAGATTCCTTACTACCTCTCACCCGGCTGGCTCGCGATCGACCCCAATTTCGGTCCGCTCCGCAAAAACCCGAGGTTCCAGAGGCTCGTCGCCGGCGCGAAGTAGAACTGCCGGCGCACGCGCCATCCCCGCCTCTACTGCTTGTTGTACACGATCGTGTTGTTCACGGCCTCGCCCTTGGCGTTCTTTCCGGTCTGGGTGATCGTCATGGTCTTACCGTCCGCCGAAACCACGACCTTCGATGTAATCGTCGCCTTCTCACCCTTCTTCCAGGTGTTGATGTAGCTGTTGTCGTCCATCCTCCTCGGCGATGCCATGTCGGCGTCGGGATTCCCCTCGTAAGGGACGTCCTTTCCGTCGTACCTGGACACATACATGGTGTGGGCGGGTGTGCCATCGGCAGCGGCGCCGTCGCCCGTGAATCTGATGCCGCCCGGCGTCGCTTCGAACTTCAGCGTGAGACTCCTCGGTGCCGGACCCGGGCTGTATTTGGATTTCGCGAGGTCGACGTTCCAGGTCCCCAGCCAATTGTCGGCGGCGAGGGCGGCGGAGCTCCAGAGAACGATGGCGCCGCACACCGCGAGGGAAATCCTGAGCGGGTTCTTCCGCATGACCTACCTCCTTGAAGAAGCGAATTTCGGCCTGATTTCAGCGAACGATTTTTGCGAGGGTGGCCGGATCATACCCGTCCAGTTGTAGTCTTCGGCATCCGATGACACTCGCTGCCGGGACCCGCCTGGGCCCCTACGAGATCCTGTCGCCGCTCGGCGCAGGCGGGATGGGCGAGGTCTACCGGGCTCGGGACAGGAAGCTGGACCGGGACGTTGCTATCAAAGTCCTTCCGCCGTCCGTCGCGTCGGACCCTGACACGCTCGCCCGATTCGAGCGCGAAGCGAAAGCCGTCGCGGCACTCTCTCATCCCAACATTCTCGCGATTCACGATTTCGGCCACCAGGACGGCATCGCCTACGCGGTCACGGAGCTTCTGGAAGGCGAGACGCTGCGCGGCAAGCTCGACTCCGGTCCGATCCCCCAGAGGCAGGCCCTCGACTATGCCGTCCAGATCGCCAGGGGCCTCTCCGCCGCCCACGAGAAGGGGATCGTCCACCGCGACCTGAAGCCCGAGAACCTTTTCGTGACGACAGACGGCCACGTCAAGATCCTCGACTTCGGCCTCGTGAAGAGGATCGAAGCCACTTCCCCGGATGAGGAGACGAGCGCCCCGATCGGCCCGGCCCACACCGTGCGCGGCACCGTGATGGGAACGGCAGGCTACATGTCGCCCGAGCAGGCGCGCGGGCTGCCGGTCGATCACCGCTCGGATCTCTTTTCGTTCGGGGCGATCCTCTACGAGCTCCTTTCGGGCAAGAAGGCGTTTAAGAAAGCCACGGCGAGCGACACGATGGCCGCGATCCTCCGGGACGAGCCGCCCGGGCTGTCCGACCCGGGAAGCGGCATCCCGCCGGGGCTCGACAACCTCGTCCGGCACTGCCTGGAGAAGAGCCGGGAAGACAGGTTTCAGTCGGCCAAGGACATCGTGTTCGCGCTCTCGGTTGCGTCCACGTCGACCTTCTCCAGCGGCCCGCAGGCGGCGGCCCCTCGGGCCGGGAAGAATCGCGTCCTCATCGCCGCCGCCGCCGTCGTCGCCGTCCTGGTCGCCCTCGCGGGTGCCTGGCTTCTGCGGCCGACGCGCCGGGGCAGCGGCGAGGCGGGCGGCATGAAGCGCCTGGCCGTTTTGCCGTTCGAGAATCTGGGCGCTCCGGAGGACGACTATTTCGCCGATGGCATCGCGGACGAGATTCGAGGCAAGCTCACCTCTCTGCAGGGCATTCAGGTGATTGCCCGCGGCAGTTCCACCCCGTACAAGAAGACGACGAAGACTCCCAGGCAGATCGCCGAGGAGCTGAACGTCTCCTACCTCCTCACCGCCACGGTCCGATGGGAGAAGACTGGCGCCTCGAGCCGCGTCCACGTCAGCCCGGAGCTCGTCGATGTGACGCGCCCGGATGCCCCGACTTCGAAATGGCAGCAGCCCTTCGACGCGGCGCTGACCAGCGTCTTTCAGGTGCAGTCGGACATCGCCACGCGCGTGGCGCAGGCGCTCGGTGTCGCGCTCGGATCGGGCGAAGCGAAGCGTCTCGCTGAGAAGCCCACGCAGAGTCTCGATGCCTACGACGCGTTCCTGCGGGGTGAGGAGGCCTCGAAGAGTCTGGCCGCCGCCGATCCGCCCAGTCTCCGGCGGGCGATCGCTCACTACGAGCAGGCGGTGGCGCTCGACGCGCGTTTCGCGCAGGCGTGGGCCCAGCTCTCCCGCGCCCACTCCTTCCATTACGCCAACAGCGTTCCGAGGCCGGCAGAGGGGGAGCAGGCCAGGGCGGCCGCAGAGCGGGCGTTGGCGATCGCGCCCGGCCTTCCGGCCGCTCATCTGGCTCTCGGCGACTATTACGAGGCCGTGCGGGGCGACTACCTCAGGGCCTCCGAGCAGTTCGCTCTGGGGCGGCAACAAGCCCCGCGGGACGCCGACCTGCTCGTGGGAACGGCCCTCGTGCAACAGCGCACCGGCCACTGGGAAGAGGGCCTCGCCTCCCTCCGCCAGGCGCAGGCGGTCGACCCGCGCTCGGCCTTCACAGCGCGCCGCCTTGCGCGGACGCTGTTCCTGCTCAGGCACTACGCGGAATCCCGCGAGACCGCGGACCGGGGCCTGGCGCTGGCGCCGCGATCGCTCGGCATCCTCGAAACGAAGGTGATGCTCTCCCTCGCGCAGGGAGACCTGACGGGTGCGCGATCCGTGCTGCGAGCGGCTCCGCGTGAGTTGGATCCGAAGGCTCTCGTGGCATATCTGGCGACGTACAACCACCTGACCTGGGTGCTGGACGAGGCGCAGCAGACCCTTCTCCTGCGCCTCCCCCCGGCAGCGTTCGCCGACGACCGCCTGGCCTGGGGAATCTCGCTCGCCGAGACCGCCTGGCTGCGCGGCGATCGAGAGAAGGCGCGGCAGTACGCGGATGCGGCGCGTGCGGCCGCAGAGGCCCAGCTTCGGGATACGCCGGACGACGCAAACCGACACGTCCTGCGGGGGCTCGCTCTCACCTTTCTGGGAGACGGACACAAGGAGGAGGCGGTGCGGGAGGGGGAGCGCGCCGTGGCCCTCGTCCCCGTGGCCAGGGACGCGTACGACGGCCCGTACTACCAGCACCAGCTCGCAAGGATTTTCATCCGGGCGGGCGAGCCCGAGAAGGCGCTCGACCACCTGGAGCCGCTGCTCGGGGTTCCGTACATCCTGTCGCCCGGCTGGCTCGAGATCGATCCTGACTTCGATTCGCTGCGAAAGAACCCTCGATTCCAGAAGCTCGTCGCTGGCGCGAAGTAGGCACTCGCGGCTCGTGACCCGTGTTCCGTCCTCGCGCGAATCCGGAGGTAGCCGGTTTCCCCTTTCCAACCTCCGGATCGCCGAACTCGAGGGATCGAGATCCACGCCTGACGGTGTCGGTTCGCTTTACTTCGTCCCGTTCCTCTGATTCGCGCGCTGGCGCTGCACAATCGAAGACCCGGTCGGGGTCTCGCTTCCCCGGTTGGATCCTTCCCGGAGTTGTCGTAGATTGCCGGGATAAACCGAGCTCTTGCCAGCGAAAAGGCGGGGTGGAATGAGCGACACGTGGCTTGGTTCCGGCACCACGATCGGACACTACGCCCTCGTCCTGCTCGTCTACGCGGCGCTTTTCGTCGTCATGCGTTACGCGAACCCTCGCGTGGCGCCGGAGTTCCGCCGCGCGTTCTGGGTTCTCTACGTTCTGTGGGGCTTCGGGACTTTTTTCGGGAACTTCCTTCTCTACAGGATCGGCTGGATGAGCTTCCTGCCCTGGTTGAACAACGCGTTCCACACCTTCCTCTGGATCGGGCTCTGCCTGGGCTTCCTCTTCGCGGGGTGCCGCCGGAAGCCGTGGCTGGAGCAGTTCGCGCTCTTCGCGATCTTCAGTTTCATCGTCAAAGAGGCGGAGCATGGAATTCTGGGCACCTGGGAGCTCGATCACTTCTTCGGGATCCGCGGTCAGCTCGCGTACCGGATCGGGTGGAGCCTCATGGATGGCCTCTATCCCTTTCTCTCCCGCGCCGCGCTCCGGGGGATCGGGAAGGTGATTCCGGGAGTCGCCATCCCGTAATCTGCGCCCGCCACCCGCCGGGCTGATCGTCCGTCGAAGGGTGACGGGGAGCGGGCCACGTCCCGTCCTGCGACACGAGGCCGGGACCGCGACCTCGCGGCCTTTTTGACGTACAATTGAACGAAATCCGGATCCGGGTCGTT
>JALYUA010000120.1 GCA_030854005.1 Acidobacteriota bacterium | reverse complement strand
TATCGCTCCCCGGCGTCCTTCTTCAACGCTTTGGCCACGATCGTTTCGAGGTCGCCCTTCAGGACCCTCCGAAGCCCGTCCGGCGACGTGGCGCGAAGGGCCGCGGCGCTTTCGTCTCCGAGCGGTGCCCCATCCTGGGACTCCTGAACCGCCGCCGAGAGACGCTGCGGCTCCGTATCGACGATCGCGCGGAACAAATCCGCGGTCGATCCCCTGAATGCGCCTGCCGGGTGACGCCCGGTCAGGAGCAGGTAGAGCAGGGTGCCGAGCGCATAGACGTCGGTCGCGGTCGTGATCGCGCCGCCGGTCACCTGCTCGGGAGCGGCGTATTCCGGCGTGAGCGCGCGGCCGCCTTCGCGCGTGAGCGCGGTGTTCTCGCCGGCCATCCCTTCCTCTTCCAGCAGCTTCGCGATCCCGAAGTCGAGCAGTTTGACCTGCCCGTCGGTTCCGACGAGAACGTTCGACGGTTTGATGTCGCGATGGACGATGAGATTGGCGTGGGCATGCGCCACCGCCGCGAGCACGTCGAGGAAGAGCCGCACCCTGGCCTCGACGTCCAGTCTCCGGGCATCGCAGTACTGGTCGATCGGCTCGCCGGGGACGAACTCGAGCACGATGTACGGCTGTCCGGCGCGAGAAACACCCGCGTCGATCAGACGGGCGATGTGAGGGTGCGACAGACGGGCGAGGATGCTCCCTTCACGTTCGAAACGCGCTTCGCCGGCGCGGCCGAGAAGGCTCACATTCAGGAGCTTGACGGCCACCTGTCCTTCGAATCGGCCATCGCTGCGGCGGGCGAGCCAGACGCTTCCCATCCCTCCCTGGCCGAGCGGCGACACGAGCGTGTATGCCCCCATGGTCTGTCCCGCGAGCGACGCCGCGGCCGGAGGCCGGACCGCGCCCTCTTCGAGAAAACCCTCCCGGTCGACCGCACTCCCATCGTCGAGAAGATCCTGCAGGTCCGCCGCGAGCGTCGGATCCTCCGTCCGCAGCGACTCCAGCCATTCGCCGCGCTCGGCTCGGGTCATGTCGAGCGCGCGGTCGAGATAGGGGCTCAGGACCTGCCAGCGGTCGCCGCTCCCCGTCGACATGGTCACTGTTGCCTCAGCCCGGCCGGAGCCGCTTCGCGCATCGAGCGGTGGAGAAAGATGCGCGCCTTCTCCCAACGCCGCTGCACCGTGCGCTCCGAAACTCCCTTCATGGCCGCGATGTCGCCCAGGGAGAAGCCGCAGAAAAACTTGAGGTCGACGACTTCCGCCAGGGACGCGTCGACCGAGGCGAGACTGTCCAGAGCGGCGCTGATACGAAGCAGGTCGCTCTCGTCGGCGACCGCTTCCGCGACGGAGTCGCCGAGCGAAGTGATCTCGAAACCGCCGCCCCGCTTCTGCGCCTGACGGCTGCGGGCGTAGTCGATGATCAGCCCGCGCATCACCTTCGCCGCGTAGGCCATGAAGCGGCCCTCGTCGGGGAAGACCGCGCCTTCCCGGCCCGAGATGTTGAGGTACGCCTCGTGGAGCAGGGCCGTCGCCGTCAGCGTCACGCCGGATCCATTGCGGGCGAGCTGGCTCTTCGCGAGCCGGTGCAGCTCGGAATAGAGCGAAGCGAAGAGCGCATCCGCCGCGGACCGGTCACCGGACTCGGTCGAGAAGATGAGCGAGGAGATCGTGGGCGTCATCGGGTCTCAACCTGGAGCAGAACGCGTCGATGCTACACCCCGCGGGACGCCCGCGATACCCACGACAGGCGCGGTTTTCCGATCGATTTCGTGTGTCGCCTTTTGACTCCCGATTTCGATGGACGGCGGCGAGAGCAGCGCTCGCCGCGTCCACAAACTGGAAGCTGTCGTCCAGAAACAGGACGCATCGGAAGAAATGAGGGACCTCGCTTCCCGCATTTCGCTTCAAACGGAAGCACATCCGCGCTCCACCGCGCGCGAAGCCCGGAGGCTCTCCGCTTGCTCTTCCTCCAGGTGGAAACCATCACAAGGGAGGCGTATGGCGGAGAAGAGGCTTCTTGCGTCGCAGATCCGGAGAGGACGGGGCGAGCGCTCCTCGAGAGCGTCTGTCGCCTTTCCCGGTCGGGTTTCGATTCTTTCAGTGAGCGACAACCCTTCGTCCCTCGAAGCACCCAGGACGATGACCCACACCCAGGAGGCCACCATGTCAACGCGCACTCGTCGGACTCGTGGAGTCGGGACGGCGGGCCGCTGGGCCCTCGTCACGGCGCTCCTCATCGCCTCGACCGCCGCGTGGGTCGCCTCGGGGGAGGCCGAGCGGCCGCTGGCCGACCGGGACCCCCTCGAACCTTTCGTCAACCCGAGCGGAGTCGGGAAGACGGTCTCGACCTCCGGCCCCATCGACCGGGACAACGCCTTCTTTCAGAGCCTCGGCACGAACGGACGCGCCTGCGTGACATGTCACCAGCCGTCGGCCGCCTGGTCAATCGTTCCCTCGGAGATCCAGAGCCGTTTCGAAGCGACGTCGGGCCTCGATCCCCTCTTTCGCACCAACGACGGCTCCAACTCGCCGTGGGCGGACGTGACGACGGTGGAGGCGCGCCGCGCCGCCTACAGCATGCTGCTCTCGAAGGGACTCATCCGCGTCGGGATGCCCATACCGGCGGGAGCGGAATTCGCCCTCGAATCGGTGGACGATCCGTACGGATATGCGAGCGCCGCCGAGCTTTCGCTCTTCCGCCGGCCTCTCCCCTCCACGAACATCTCTTTTCTGAGCGGCGTCATGTGGGACGGCCGCGAGACTTTCAGCGGCAAGTCGATGACGTTCAACCTCGCCGACCAGGCGAACGCCGCGACGATGGGGCACGCCCAGGCGAGCCTGCCGCTGACGGAGGAGCAGCGCCAGGAAATCGTCGACTTCGAACGGGCGCTCTACACGGCTCAGATCTACGACATGGCGGCGGGCGATTTGACGGACGCCCGAGGGCACGGCGGTCCCCTGGCGCTCTCGAAACAGGATTTCTTCATCGGGATCAACGATCCGCTGGGTTTGAACCCGAAGAAGACGGCGTTCACCTCGGTCGTCTTCACCGGGTTCAGCGCGTGGTTCGATCCGAAGAGGGAGCGCCGCACCCCTCGCGAAGGCGACGTCGATCTCGACCCGAGACTGGAAGGGCGCGCCGCGATCGCCCGCGGCGAGAAACTGTTCAACCACCGCCGCATCGACATCGAAGGCGTCAAGGGATTGAACGACGAGCTCGGCGTCCAGACCATCGCGGGCACGTGCGGCACCTGCCACGACTCGCCGAACGTCGGCAACCATTCCGTGGCCGCCCCGCTCAACATCGGGCTGACCGACGCCTCGCGCCGGACCCCGGATCAGCCCCTCTACACGCTGAGAAACATCAAGACGAACGAGGCCGTCGAGACGACCGACCCCGGACGCGCGCTCGTGACCGGAAAGTGGAAGGACATCGGCCGTTTCAAGGGACCGATCCTCCGCGGCCTGGCGGCACGGGCGCCCTATTTTCACAACGGGTCGGCGGCGACCCTGACGGAGGCGGTCCAGTTCTACAACACCCGTTTTCAGATCGGCTTGACGGACGCGGAAGTGGAAGACCTCGCCGCGTTCCTTCGCGCGCAGTAATCGCAAGACCGGAATGTGTCCAACCACGGAGCAAAGGAGATTGCCATGAAAAAGATGTCGACGGGCTTGAGCTTCATGATCGGAACGCTGTTCGGCGCGGTCGCGGTCTTCGTGCCGCTCGCCTCGGCGGGCCACACGGGGTCCAGGTCGGGCGAACCGCCGACCGTGAATCGGGGAGAAGTCTCGAAAGCCGCTCTACCCGACGCCGCGGCGAAGGAGAAGGCTCCCGAGCCGTCGAACCAGGATCAGTGCGACGTCCAGCTCGACTGAAACCACTCCCGCTCTCCCCTCTCCCCTCTTCGCGAGCCCGGGAGAGGGGAGGCGACCGACTCTTCTCGAAATCTCCGCTGCGACCCTTGACACCGAAGGCGACCCCGATGTATTTAACCATTTGGTTATTTACAGGGGCCTTCGATGTCGCCACACCCGCTCGACAGCACGTTCGCCGCCCTCGCCGATCCCACTCGCCGGGCGATCCTCGCCCGGCTTGCAGCGGGTGAGGCCTCGGTCCAGTCGATCGCGGAACCCTTCGAGATGAGCCTTCCCGCCGTCTCGAAGCACTTGAAGGTGCTCGAGCGCGCCGGCCTGATCGCGCGGGGCCGGGAGGCGCAGTGGCGCCCCGCCCGCCTGGTAGCGGGCCCGCTCAGGGAGGCGGCCGACTGGCTGGCGGGCTACGGGCGTTTCTGGGACGAGAGCCTGGATCGGTTGAACGACTACCTCCTGGAGACGCAAAGGAAAGGAAGAGAAA